>JADIMN010000039.1 GCA_017694735.1 Candidatus Alectryobacillus merdavium | reverse complement strand
CGACATTTTGCATAGCATTGCCCAAAGCTGTTTCAATAGCAGTGATAAATGGGTCTTCTACATGAATTAGTTCAGCTACAGCACCGCAAATTCCTTTGCGCCATGGCTCATTAGCCTTTAACACGCGTTTTACAGCTTTGCCAAAACCTTCATATGAAGATTGCATATCTTGGAAGAACTTAACTTTTTCTTCTGCCATGCGTATATTTTGGCGCATTTCCGCCATTATACCTTCCGCTTCTTTACATTCAGCAGTCAATTCTTTTAAATTATCTTGCTGGGATGATATTCCATCTTGCTTTGCCTGTAACTTAGCTTTTGTCTTATCTATATCAGCTAAAAGCAATTCCTTAGCAGTATTTTTTTCTATTTTTTCATTAATTGCATGCTTATGTGCGCTATGTTGATTTTCAATATTTTGCTCAATATCGCTTAAATCGCGTTGCAATAACAATAATTTTTGATTTTGCTCTTCAATTTGTTTACGATGCTTATTTTCCTGTTCTTGCCTTGCTTTTAATTCATTTTCTTTATCTTTTATAGCATCTTCTAATTTTTGCAATTCTGCATTTTCATTTTGCAACAACTGCTCCAATTTATCAGCCGTATTATTAGCAATAGCAACTTTTCGCTTCAACTCTTCACTATCAGCTTTAGCAATTTTCAAATCATCAGAAGTTTGTGTTTGTCTCTCTTCCAAACGCTGTTGAGATTGACAACTTTGACGAATTCGTTCTTGCAATAATGTAGATTGATTTTTACTGCGTTCGATTTCTTCATGAATTTTTTGATTGTTTTCGCCCAAACTGCGCAATTTCTTTTCTAAATCAGTGATTGCCTTTTGCTTAGCTATTTTTTCTGCTTCTGAAACGGATACACTAGCTTCTAGCGTAGCGCGTTTAGCTTCATAATCGTTTATTTCAGTTTCAAACTTTTTATTTTCATTATTAAGACTTTCATATTTATAGAGAATTTGTGTTAAACGACAATCTTTATATTCTTTATTTATTGTATTATAACGCTGTGTCTTTTCTGATTGTTCTTTAAGTGGACCGAGTTGTTTTTCAATTTCACTGACTATATCATTTAAACGCACAACATTATTCTGCGTATTATCGAGTTTGCGCAAAGCTTCTTTCTTGCGGTCGCGATATTTTGTAATACCAGCACATTCTTCAAAGAAATAACGTCTATCTTCTGGTTTCGTATTTAAAACTTCATCGACTTTATTTTGACTGATAACGCTCATGGAATTTTTACCAAGTCCCGTATCAGCGAATAAATTATAAATATCTTTTAATCTACACTTCGTTTTATTGATTAAAAATTCGCTTTCACCAGAACGAAAAATTCGTCTTGTTATCATTATTTCCTGGAAATCAAGAGGCAATCTGCCATCACTATTATCAAATGTGATAGAAACTTCTGCCGCACCGAGCGGTCGCCTTGTACTGCTACCCGTAAAAATGATATCTTCTGCCTTATTGCCACGCAAATTTCGCACATTTTGCTCACCGAGTACCCAGCGAATAGCATCAGTTATATTGCTCTTTCCACTGCCATTTGGTCCGACAATTGCCGTTATACCTTTATCAAATTCTATTTCTAATTTATCGGCAAAAGACTTAAAACCGTATGCTTCAAGTCTTTTAAGTTGCATAAATTCACCCCCTGTTTAATATTACATATAGTTAACAAATATTTACTAATATAACACGATATCAAAAAAAGATAAAGGCTGAACACTGCGATAATGTTCAGTCCTTGCTCGTATCCATATTACTAAAAATTTTTTTATAATTAATGCCCCATTGTGCCATAGCTTCAATGATAGGTTCCATACTTTTGCCTAAATCGCTCAAAGAATATTCTACATGTGGTGGAACTTCAGGATAAATTTTGCGCTTGACAATTCCATCTAATTCCATAGAACGAAGACTATCCGTCAATACTTTTTGGCTGATACCCGTTAAATCTCGTTTTAATTCATTAAAGCGCCATGGTCGTTGCATTAAATTGCGTATGATTAAAATTTTCCACTTACTGCCAATCAATTGTACTGTTATAGCTACAGGACATTCAGGCAATTCCGCTTTTTTTAGCATATCATCACTCTTTCTACAATAAATTATAAAGCAAATGCTAATTTACATCAATACAGGTATAATTTTAATCATCTATTTTGAAAAAATTTATAGCTAAAACTATAAAAGCAGGTTAAAATAACCTGCTTTTTATTCGCTTCTATCACCTGCGGCAAATTTACCCATTTCAATATCAAGAACAGAGCGAAGTGGCTCGATAATAGAGTCTTCATAACGACATTTCCATTGCACAGTATTCGTCATTTTGCCATTGTCATCCATGCCATCAATCGTATCTCCATCGCGAATGATATTTTCTTCACTGCTCAATAAATACCAGATTAAACTATAAGCGAGATTGGCAACTTTATTTGGATTTACGCCTTTAAAATGAAATTGTACATCACTTAAACCAACGCCATTTAATCCCATGCTATCAACGATAAACTCATTGCTATCAGGAACATTAAAGAAACGTATATTTATCATACTGAAAATAAATCTACCAATTCCCTGTTGTTTGAATTTCTTTATAGCTTGTGGAATTTGCAACTTACCAGCAGTTTTAACCCATACTAATTTACAAGTAGGAAATAAAGATAATGCAATTTCTAACCACTGCATAAGCATGATAGCGCGTTGCTGTGGAATTTGTCCTGAAGCTCCTGCATCAAATATTTTAATGGAGTATTTGCATTTAGATAAAAGTTCTTCACTATTTTCTACATTCCAAATTTGACTGCGTTCGAATTCAGAAATACTATCTTGTTCAAAATCGACAACTTTTCCCATGCCTAAATAAACAGGTTCAAATTTGCCATCACCTTTAAAAGCTGTATATTCTTTTATAGAAAAACTTGTTAAATCATTTGTGCGATTGACTGCTTCAATATCACCAAAAACTTCTTTTGCCACGCGTAATATAGCATTTGATGTAGGTCTTTTTACTTCATCTTCAAATAAAAGTTCAATAACGAAAGAATTTTTCAAATCACTAATTGTATTCATTTTTCACCTCATCGATTTCATAAAAAAGAAGATACCAAAAAGGTACCTTCTTATATCAGCATATATTAATTATAAATGATTATTCTTCAGCTTCTAATTTATCCATTAATTCTTCATATGCTTTTTGAGCCATTTCAAATTCTTCATCAGTTGGTTCGATGTATTCTACTTCGCCATCTTCATCTTTTACAACTTTAGCGAGAATAACATCAACTTCTTCATCGCAATCGCATTCTTCGTCATGAATATGTTCTTCTTCGCAACCGCAACCACATTCATCACCATCAATGCTTACTAAAATAGCATATTCATCTTCACCAGCAGAGAAAACCATTTCTTCTACATAGTTGTATTCGTTGCCGTCTTCATCAGTGATTACAACAACAGTGCCTTCGCTATCATCTTCAATAACGGAATTATTTTTTAATTCATCCATTAGAATGTCCTCCTAAATTTAAACTTAACATAATCATATCATATTTCTTCTTACTTGCCAAAACTTTTTCTAAGCTATGTAAAATTTCTTTAAAATCCCAAAAAACACCATATCAAAAGACTTTTCGATAAAAAATATTATTTCAACAAAATATATTTTACAGAGATTACTATAATCTCATTATCATTTTACTTTTAAAATCAAAATTTTATCTAATTATTACATAAACAGAATCTTTATATTTATTTTCATTGAAAAAGCGTACTAAATATTGTACAATAAATTATAGAAAGAGGTGTTTAATATGTTAGCTGTAAATTATTCTACAATTAGAAGCAAACTCAAAACTTACTGCGATGAAGCTACAGATAATAATCAAACAATTATTGTTACTCGTAAAGCTGAAAAAAATGTAGTAATTTTAAGCCTTGAGAAATATAATCGCCTTATGAAAATTGTTCAAAATGCTGAATATTTATCTATGATTGATAGAGGAATAAAACAATTAGAAGCTGGAAAAGGTCAAAAACATGACTTAATTGAGGTTGATTTAGATGAATAAACTTTGGTCTGACCGAGCGTGGGATGATTATTTGTACTGGCAATTTCAAGACAAAAAAACTTTAAAGAAAATAAATGATTTAATTAAAGATATAGAACGAAATGGATTGTCTGAAGGAATAGGAAAACCAGAACCTTTAAAATATAAAAATGTCTGGAGTAGACGTATCGATAAAGAAAATCGCCTAGTCTATAATATTGTTGGTGAAGACTTATGGATTATAGCCTGTAGAGGTCATTATATTTCTTTATAAGTTAAATTATAAAAATCATATTTTATTCATATCCTAAAAAAAGAGCCTAACCTTAATTTTTAATGGTTAGGTTCTTTTACAAAATTTAATATGTTAATCTAATAAACTAGTATAATTATAATAAAAGGAGTGAATTACTATGAACAATAATTTAGTTTACGAAAACACTCAAGACGAAATAAAAACTGAACTTATTAATGGTAAAGTTTTTATGATGTCACCTAGACCAAGATTGGAACATAATATAGTTTTAGGTAATATATTTGGTTTATTTTGGACATATTTAAAAGGTAAAACTTGTCGTGCCTATTGTGATGGAGTAGATGTATTTATTGATGAAAAAAATAGATTTATTCCTGATGTTATGATTGTTTGTAATCCTAGTATTAGAAAAAAAGATGGAATTTATGGAGCACCTGATTTAGTAGTTGAAGTATTATCTCCGTCTACCGCTCATAATGATAGATTTAGAAAAAAAGAAATATATGCTAAAGCAGGAGTAAAAGAATATTGGATTGTAGACCCATTAAACTGTATAATTGAAACTTATTTAAATCAAAATAATGATTTCATACTGGATAAATTTTATAATACAGATGATACTGAAATCAAAGTTTCCGTTTGCGATAATTTAGTAGTAAAAATAGAAGATATATTCGATTATATTGATGAATTATAATAAAATACAAAATAAACTGCATCCCAAAAGTTGAACACAAAAATAACTTTTGAAGTGCAGTTTTTTATAATTAAATACTCAAATAAATTTAATCAGTACAATAATAGTTTCTGTTGCCATTTTATTTATAGAAACTTACATAAAATAGAGAAAAGAGAGGACGTAAATGAACTGCACCCCAAAAGTTGGACAAAAAAACAACTTTTGGAGGTGCAGTTTTTTTATGACTAAATACTCAAATGAATTTAAAGTTAAAGCAATTAAAATGGTTTTAAAAGGAGATTCTATTTCTCATGT
>JADIMN010000038.1 GCA_017694735.1 Candidatus Alectryobacillus merdavium | reverse complement strand
GATTCATACTGGAACCAAGTAAAATCATTATTCACAGGAAGTACGCGTGCAAATGCAAATGCTCAAATGTACGGAGAACTAAATATTCCAATATTAGAAACATCGTTACAACAACACATAGTTAACACTATTTCAACTCTTCCATTAATATCTCTTTAACTTTATCTTCTAGTTCTTTGCCCTCCTTCATTAGTTCTAATAATTCAGCAGATGTTTTTCTTAGTTCTTCTTGAATTTCTTCAGGTGTCAACTTATTAGAATCATCTGCCCCGACGTACCTACCAGGATTTAATGAGTAATCCTTTTCTTTAATTTCCTCCAATGTAGCACCCTTACAAAAACCTGGTATATCTTCAAGAGTTCCGCTTCTAAACTCTCTATATGTATTTACTATTTTATTAATGTCTTCTTCTTCTAAAACTCTGATTTTTCTTGATATTAATTTACCAAGCCCATCAGCATTTACAAACAAGACATCAGTATTTGTTTTAGCTTTATTTAAAATCCAGCATTGAACAGAAATAGAAACATTTGAGAATAACTTATTAGGTAATGCTAAGACTGCTTCTACTTTTCCTTTTTCAATCATAGCCTTTCTAATTTTGTAATCATCTTTAGTATTGCTAGTTGTTGCACCATTAGGCATAAGAATTGCTGCCTTTCCATTAGGTGCTAATTTAGAATACATTAAGCTTAACCATGCATAGTTAGCATTCTTAACATCTGGCTTTCCAAATACCCATCTAGGGTCTCCTTCAAGCGATGGTTTCCAGTATTCTTTTAAATTATATGGAGGATTAGCGATGATAAAATTAGCTCTAAGTGACTTATGTAAATCATCTACAAACGAATCAGCACTTCTGTCTCCTAAATTTCCTTCTAATCCTCTAATAGCTAAATTCATCTTAGCCATCTTCCAAGCACCTGGATTTACTTCTTGTCCATATATAGAAATATTATCGACATTTCCTTGGTGTTCTTTTACAAACTTAGAACATTGAACGAACATACCACCAGAACCACAACAAGGGTCATAAACTTTACCACTATATGGCTCTAAGATATCGACCATTAATTCAACAATTGATTTAGGTGTAAAGAACTCACCACCCTTTTGAGGAATATATTTAGCAAATGCTCCAACATAATATTCATATACCTGTCCAAAGAAGTCGCCGTCTGCATCTTCCATATTCAAGTTATTGGTAAAGAAATCAACTAATTCACCAAGAGCTGTTTTATCTAAATCACTCTTAGAATATGTCTTTGGTAAGATACCTTTAAGTTGATTGTTGTTCTTTTCTAATTCAATAAATGCTTCGTCAATTATTTGACCTAAGTCATCTTGTTTTGAGTGACTTGCAACATGTGACCATAATGCTTTTTGTGGCACTAAGAAAACATGATCTTCGACATAGTAATCGTTATCATTTTCTCTACCATCATTATATTTCTTTAGTTCATTATATTTAGCAACATATTTATCACTAACATATTTTAAGAAAACTAAGCCTAAAACTACATTCTTATAGTCAGCTGGGTCACATTTGTCTCTTAACTTTTCTGCAGCGCCCCACAAAACATCTTCATTTATAATTTGAGACATATTTTCACCCCTACTTTCATTTAGTTTAATTTAAAAAAATGACAAATCGTCTTAAAAATCGATAATATTTTATCACAAACCCCGAAAAATATCGATACTTACTCAGCCTTTTGTACTAAGAAACGTCCATTTTTTCTCAAACTCCCTAAAAATCCTCTCATCAAATCGTCCTAGCCCATTCCTCCTTCTACTAGCGCGTAAGCCTAATAGAATATAGAAAAGACCACATAATGATCTAACAGAATTCGTTTAAGTATAATAAAAAAACACTATTTCAACTAGCACAACTAATCTAGTTGTTAATAGTGATTTACATCTATTTTTTATATATTTAATATCTCTTAAGAGATTACTAATCAAGAATGGTGGCCCAACCCAGGGTCGAACTGGGGACATACGGATTTTCAGTCCGCTACTCTACCTGCTGAGTTATCGGGCCGTAATATATTTATAAAAATAAAAGACTGGCGGACCAGACGGGAATCGAACCCGCGATCTTCTCCGTGACAGGGAGACATGTTAACCGCTACACCACTGGTCCAATATAGTCGCATTTAATATTATATAGGAAGTTAATAATTAATACAACATTTTTTTATTGAGCCACAATTAAGTGGCTCAATAATTAAATTTTTGTTTATAAATTAATAATTTTCTGCGTTTAATTCAAAATAGGATTGTGCGTGATGGCAAACTGGGCAAATCTTTGGTGCTTCTTTTGCAACGTGGATATGTCCACAATTTCTACATTTCCAAACAACTACTTCAGATTTTGCAAAAACAGTATTTTCTTTTACATTTTTAAGTAAAGCATTATATCTTTCTTCGTGATGTTTTTCTATTTTTGCAACACCTTCCATTTGAGCAGCTATTTCTGGGAAGCCTTCTTCTCTTGCGATTTCTGCCATTTGTTTATACATTTCTGTCCACTCATAATTTTCGCCTTTTGCAGCATCTAATAAGTTTTCTACAGTTGTAGGAACAGCTCCACCATGTAATGCTTTAAACCAAAGTTCAGCATGTTCTTTTTCGTTTGCTGCAGTTTCTTCAAAAATAGCAGCAATTTGTTCATATCCTTCTTTTCTGGCTTTTGAAGCATAGAAAGTATATTTATTTCTTGCTTGAGATTCTCCAGCAAATGCTTCTAATAAATTCTTTTCAGTTCTTGTACCTTTTAAGTCTTTCATTTTTTTACCTCCGTTTAAAATTAAATGAATTTGTACTTAATAATTATAACAATTTAATATTTATAATTTTATTAAATTACACTTTTTTTGTTTTATTTTTAACGATCTTTTCATGGAATGTTTTTAAAATCATCTCTTCCATACTGGACATACAATACTCATATGTAAATTGTTTTTTAAGAAGAGCATATTTTTTACCACATTCTTCTCTTTCTTTTGGATGTTCTACCCAATAATCAATTTTCTTTGCTAAATCTTTATAGTTATTATGTTTGAATAAATTACGATCATCTATTGCAAAAAATCGTGAACTAGATTTTTTAGAATTTGAAACAAGTAAACAACATCCACAACATATTGCCTCTATTACTGCTAATGATTCAATATCAACACCTGATACATGAGCATATAAATCACAATAATTATAAAGTTTAACTAATTCTAAGAATTGATTTTTATCAGTTGGATCAAAGAAAGTAATAATAGGTTTATTTTTTAATTTAGAACCCTCTTTTTTAATTTTACTTTCAAGAGGTCCTCTACCTGGAAAAACAAGTTGAATCTTATCACTATACTTTGAATATTTCATTGCTTTAATTAAAGCAATATGACATTTTTCTTTTGAAAATCTACCATTAAAGAAGATTACAAATTTATCTTTAAATTGTTCTGGTTTTTCAGTGTTTTCCAAAACTTGGAAACCCTCTTTTACACAATTTGAAATAACAATACCGTTTCCAAGTTTTGTTATTCTTTCAAATAAATCTTTTGCAAATAGTGAAGGATATGCAACAGTATCTACAAATCTATATAACTTATGATAGAAATCTTTATATACAGCATAATTTACAATACTACTATTTTGTAAGAAGAAGTGATTTGTAACATTTTCAGCTTGACAGTGGAATCCAGCAGTAACAGGAATTCCTTTACTATGAGCAATTTTTGCGCTCCATTTACCTAACATAAATGGCATCATAACGTGAACTAAATCAACTCCTTCAACTGCTTGATAAATTACTTTTAAGTCTTTTTTAGCAAGTTGAACACCATTTTTTGCAACATAATTATTAAATATTCCGAAGCTTCTAACTGGAGCAACATAGAAATCTTCTTTTCCAATTTGATTTTGATCACAACATAATATTCTTACTTTATGGCCTTGCTCTCTTAAATATTTAATTAAATTAGTTGCAGCAATCATGGTACCATTGTTTTCTTCTCCATAAACATCACATACAACTAAAACAGTTAATTTAATATCATTTAAATCTTTTTTAATGTAATCAACATATATTTCTTGATCTATAGATTCTGATAAATTTTGTAATGAATTAAAGCAAGTCTCACCTAAATATCTAATATTTTCTCTCTCGCTTAATTCTTCTTTTGGATAAATTGGATCTCCAATAATAACAGATAATCTAGGTCTTTTAAATAATTTCCAAAATCCTTTTCTCTCTCTTCTAGCATAAAATACTGGAACAACAGGAGCTTTAGCCCTTGCTGGATATCTAAAAGAAGCATATTTAAAATGTCTTACTTTTGTATAATAAGGCCATAAAGTACTCTCTGGAAATATGGCAACAATTTCTTTATCATCTCTTACAAGTGATTCTAATTTATCTTGAAATTGAATTAAATATCGAGGTGAGTTTGGAAGAGGCATATAACCTAGTAATCTTAAAAAAGGACGACATGCTTTTATTGCAAAAGCACCACTATGACCAACTGTATTTACTCTTTTTTTACCACCAACATATAAGTTACAAATAACATCAAAGACGCCTTCATGATTAGCATATATAAAATAGCCTTGTTTTGATTTTTTAAGTTCTTTTAATTTCTTTTTATTTACAACTTTTATTCCAATAAAAAAGGCTATTATTTTTGTAATTGGAACAGCAAAGCAATAAGTAAAAACATAAGAAATAAAAGAATAAAACTTGCTTCTATTATATTTAAATTTATTTCCTAGTTCTTCTTTTTTTAGTTCTGCTCCAAAATCATCAACGATTTCGTCTTGATAATATCTAACTTTTGCGTATTTACTTAACTTTCTCATGCGTATAAATTATATCAAATATATAAAATTAAAAAAAGTAATAGTTTTTTTATCTTTATTAACATTTTTTATATTTTTTTAATTTAGCATTAAGTACTCTTCTATACTTTTGCTACAATTTGCACCATCACTAGTTGCTGTTACAATTTGTCTTAAAGCTTTTCTTCTTACATCACCAACTGCAAATACTCCTTCTATATTTGTTTTAGTTGTTTCATCTGCAATAATGTAGTTATTTTCATCTAAGTTTAATTGACCTTTAAATAACTCAGTATTTGGAACTCTACCGATAGCAATAAATAATCCATCAATTTTTAAATTACTAATCTCATTTAAATTAGTATTTAATAAATCTAAACTTTCTATTTTTTGATTTACATTAACTTTATTTATAACAGTATTATATAAAATAGTTAAGTTTTGCATACTTTTTAAGCTATCTAAATATATTTTAGAAGCTTTTAATTTATCTCCTCTATAAATTAAATATATTTTATTAGCAATATTTTTTAGTGCTAATAAATCTGCAATAGCAGTATTTCCTCCACCAACTATTGCAACATCTTTTCCTTTATAAAAGTTTCCATCACAAGTAGCACAATATGATAATCCCTTACCAATTAAATTATCTTCATTTTCAATTCCTAATTTTCTCTCATTTGCTCCAGTTGATATTACAACACTTCTTGCATAATAAGTCTCTTTTTCACTTTGAATAGATTTAACCTTATTTTTTAAATTTACATTTATTACATTTTCATATTTTATTTCTACACCAAAATCTTTTGCTTGATCTTCCATTTTCATAGATAACATATATCCATCTATTTCTTCTAAACCAGGATAATTTTCTATTTTAGAGGTTAAATTCATTTGTCCTCCACAAGCAAGTCTTTCAAGTAGTAATACTTTAAATCCACTTCTTTTAGTATATATAGCTGCTGTAAGTCCAGCAGGTCCTCCACCAATAATAATTACATCATATATATTTTTAACCATTATAATCACCTCAAATATTTATATTCTTATTATACCGAAAAATTACTTTTTCTTTATATATATGCTTACTTTTAAAATAAAAAAACTTACCCAACCTTAAACTAGTGATTAGGTAAGTAATTTAATCAACTTAAAAATGAATAAAAAAATCTTTTTAAGCAAGCTTAGAAAGATTTTTATAATTCATTAATATAAATATCATCGTTAATAATTTCGACTAGTACGCCTTCTCCGCATCCAACATGCATAATTGGCATAGCCTTATTAGACCATTTTCTCTTGTATAAAATGGTCATAATGATATCTAATACCCCTTTGTGAGTTACAAGAATAACATTTTGATTGTTATATTTATTTACTAAATTTTCAAAAGCTGTTGTAACTCTTGCATAAAATTGTGCTGGAGATTCACCGTTTGGATAAGATTCGTTGTATTTAAGAGTAAAGAAGTAGAGACCAGGATATTTTTCTTTGCATTGTTCTTTATCAAGATTTTTTAAATCACCATTATTGATTTCTCTAAATTCAGAGTTTTCTTCAACTGGTAAATTCAAACTTTCATTGATAAGATCACAAGTTTCTTTAGCTCTTGGTAAATCACTTGTAACAATTTGATCAAATTTTTCATCAAGTTTTACAATTCTTTTTCCAAGTTCTAAAGATTCTTCTTTTCCAAGTACACTAAGATGTGAATCACTCCATCCGCCTACTCTTAAAGGAACGTCTTTACCATGTCTAATCAAAAGAATTTTTATCTTTTTGTCTTTGAATTCCATACTGTAATTATCTTACAACAAATATTAAAAATTAAAAAGACCATTTTTAAATATTTAGCAAATTTTGTATTTTTTTAAATTTTACATTTATATAAAATTCATAAAATTATAAAATATTTACATGATTAAAGCATTTTTTCTTTTATCCTTAATATTTGGATTAACAAACAATTTAAATGTAAAAGCTACTAATACTGATTCTATTTTTGATAAATCTAATCAAGAAGAGATAAAACAATACTATCAAGATATAGATACATCTAATAAAGAAAGTATATTTTCTTCACTTCAACAAATTCTAAGTAATGGACAAGTAAAACTTTCTTATGAAACAGGTATTGAAAGTGGAGGTCAAGATTGGGATGGCTATGCTCTACTTGATAGAGATTATGAACTATCTCCACTAACTCAAGAAGAAATCCACTCTAATAAATGGAAAACAGAAGATATATGGATGAGACCACTTTATAGTGATGTATCAATCTATGTTCCAGATATTTCTGCACAAAGTAATAAACAGGACTTTAAATATATTGAAAATGGAAAAGAAGTTACAGTAAATACTTCTCATGTATTTGATAGAGAACATGTAATGCCAAAAAGTTATGGCTTTAATGAATCTGGATCAAATGCTTATAAAAATTATATTGCTGGAACAGATATTCATAATTTACACTTATCTGATTCTACAAATAATCAAAGTGGACATAATAATAAAGTTTTTGGATATGTAGAACATACAAGTGAAAACGAAGTTAAAAATAAAATAACAGGTCATGTTACTGGATATGCAACTGATTTAATATATGAACCTTTAGATAGTCAAAAAGGAGATATAGCTAGATCTATATTTTATATGGCTACAAGATATCATACTTATGTAGAAAAAGATTTTAATAATTATCCATCTCCTTCACTAAGTCTTGGAAATATAGATGAACTTCGTCCTTCTATTGAAAACAGTAATACATCTATTTCTCCAGATGATACAAAAGATAATCCAGCTGTATATGGATTATTAGATACTTTATTATTATGGAATAAAATAGATCCAGTTGATGATGCAGAAAGATATAGAAATGATTTAGTATATAATGCAGTTCAATTTAATAGAAATCCATTTATAGATTACCCACAATGGGCAGATATATTATTTGGAGATTCTCAAAAAAATATAGATTTAAATAATTCTAATGGAGTTAGTAATGAAGAACTTATTATATCTACTCCAAGTGATTTTCCTCTATCATATGAGGTTGGAGATAATATAGACTTATCAAAATTAATATTTAGTATTAATGATGGACAAGGAAATATAATTAACTTAGATAATAATGATATAGATTATTATATATTTTCAGATAATGAGTTTACTTTATATAATTCAAATACATATGTTATTAATGAAACTACATATTTAAAAGTTAAAACAATTTATAATTCTACACTATATGAGTCTGATATATTTACATTACAAATAAATGATGAAACGACTGATAAAACAAATAGTTTAGAAATAGTTAAATCAAATAATTATAAAAATAATTATTTATTAAATAGTAGTTATAATGCAGATGATATTGTTATATATTTTTATGATTCAAATAGTACTAGATATCAAATTACACCATATCTTGATGATTGTAAATTAGTATTAAAATATAATGAAAATGAAATTGAAATAGAATCACTTCCATATATATTAAATGAAGAAGGAAACTATACTCTATATGCACTTTATAATAGAGATAATCAAGAATATATATCAAATAATGTTAGTTTTACAGTTGGAAATGATATTGATATTGGAGATCAAGAATATACTTTAGTATTAGATCCAAACAAAGAATTTAAAGTAGATTATAATTCATTTGAAATATTAAATATTACTGCAATTCCTTATTATTTATATGATAGAAATCAAAATATAGTAGATACTTCTAATTGTAATATTACATTTTATTTAACTGATTCTAATGGAAATGTTGAAGTATTAGATGAGAGTATTAATCTTCCAGCAAGTGGAAAATATACTTTAGATGCTAGCATAGAATATAATGGAAAAACATATAATTCTATAAACTATTTAGAAATAAATGTTACATTTTCTACATGGTTTTACTTCCTAATTGGTGGAGGTATAGCAATTATTGTTTTAGTCTTATTTATATCAGTATTATTAAATAAAAAGAAAAGAAGAAAAAGAAAGTAATAAATAATAAAAATAGCAGCAATTCGCTGTTATTTTTTACTTAAATCTATTAATTTTGTTTTATCTTTTACTTTAAATAAAACAATTTCATTACCACCAATTAATAAGAATAAAAAGATAAATATAATTAATGGTAATAATAAGAATGAAACATTTTCTCCAATTAATCCAAATAAAGGAGCAACAGAAATATTAGCAATATAAGCACATCCTATTTGTACACTCATTACATTTTGACTTAGTGATTTTGTAAATCGTTTAGGAGTTGCATGGATTATTGCAGGATATACTGGTCCACAACCTAAACCAATTAAAAATGCACTAACTGGAATAAATATAGATATATAATCACCACTCTTTATAAATGTTGTTGTAGATAAGAATATTACACCAAGCAAAATTATTCCTTCTCCAATTCTTAATCTAATTACATCATTTATTTTTAAACTTAATAATCCACCTAAAAATCTACCAACGGTAATTCCTAAATAAAATAGTGAAGTAAATTGTGCAACTGTTGTTGCACTAAATTCAACTACATCACTAACTCCATATGTAGCAAAACTAGATATCCACATACCAGTTAAAGATTCAACTGCAATATATGAGAAAAATGCAATAATTGCAAACAAAACCCCTCTAATTTTAAATGTTTTAAAAAATCCGAGTTTTATTACTTCATTTTTTTCTTCTATTTTTTCTCTTTTATCAAATTCACTACTTGCTTTTTTCCATACCCATATTGTAGATACACAAAATACAAATATTACAGTTTGAATTGCTGCTAATACAAGTACTCCAATTCTCCATCCTTCTGAATTATTACTTAAAAACGCACCTAATATTAAAGGAGATATAATTGTTCCAACTCCCCAAAATGCATGTAAAAAATTCATATGTATTGCTTTATAATTTATTGCAACATAATTATTTAAAGTACAATCTATTGCACCTGCTCCAAGACCAAACGGAATACAACTTAAAATAAGTAAATAAAACTCAATACTATAAGACATACAAACAATACCAATACATGTCAATAATATTGAAGAAATAACAACATATTGAGGTTTAAACCAATTTAGTAATTTAACAGTAAAAAATGATGAAATAATTGTGCAAATTGATATTGTAATCGTTACAATACCTTGATAATCTGCTGATACACCAAAAGAATTAGCCATACTTGGCCATACACTACCAATTATAGAATCTGGTAATCCTAATGATATAAATATAATATAAATAATTAATAATAAAAATATCGTCATACGAGAGATATTCTAACACCATTTAAGAAAAAATTGTCAATATTTTTTTAAAAAAATTCAATTTTTTATTGTTTTTAAGAAATAAACTTTATATCATAAAATCAAACAACTTTTTAAGGAGGCACTCATAATGAAAAAAAGAATGTTATTTCTAGCAATCGTCGCGATGCTAGGCGTATCTTTATCCTCTTGTGCTGTCGTTGATGGCCCTAGTGCTCCAATTGTTGGAGAAAAAGGAGATAAAGGAGACACCGGTGAAACTGGTCCAACAGGTCCAACAGGTCCAACAGGTCCTCAAGGAGAAACAGGTCCACAAGGTGAAACTGGTCCAACAGGTCCTACAGGTCCTCAAGGAGATAAAGGAGACAAAGGTGACAAAGGTGATGATGGTGATACTGCATGGAGTAACACCATTGTTAGTGCAACTGATGGAGGTTATGTAGTTCCAAGTATTGGTTCTGGTGTTGTAGGAGAAGAAGTTACATTTACCGTTCACCCAAATGAAGGTTATTGGCTTACTAAACTTACAGTAGATGATACCGAAATTACTGATTTAGAATTTACTGCTTCATCAAAAACCTACACTTATACAACTACTATGGTTGAAAACGGACATGTTGTTGTTGCTTGGTTTGATTTAGTTACAACACTTGATGGCATTTATATTGATGGTGTTTTAACAAATGGTTCAGCTATTGATAATTATGGTAATGTTTATGTAGAAGGTACTCCAGTTGCTGATGCTCCAGAATTTGCTGATGGAAACGGAAGCGAAGCTGACCCACTTATAATTGCAGAAGAAGGACAAATCTATGATGCAATTAATGATACAAGCATTGCATTAGAAGATGGCCACTTCAAATTAAATGCTGATTTAACAATTACAGATCCAGATAGAGATTTTGTTCCAGCAGATGGAAGAAACACTACTATTGATCTTGATGGACATACACTTACTGCTGGACAAGGAAATTTATTCAGCGTTCAAGCAGATGGATCTGATTTAACAATTACAAATGGTGATATTGTTGTTGATGGTCCACTAACAAAAGGAAACTCTTTCCAAGTTATTAATGGCGGATCATTAACATTAGATAATGTTACACTTGAAACAGAAAGACCAATGTACATTATTAATGATGGTTCTCAAATTAATATTATTGATAGTGAATTAACAATTAGTGGATACTTTGGTATTTCTACAAATGCTGCTACAGCAGAAAATTATAATGTAACAATTAATGTTATTAGAAGTACAATTACTACAACTCATGAAGAAAGTTGTACAATCTTACTTAACATTCCTGGTACATTAAATATTGAAGATTCTACACTTAATTCTAAAAACCAAGCTGTTGTTGTAAGAGGCGGAACTGCTAATATTACAAGAACAACAATTAATTACAATAATACATTTAATGGATACTATGATGATTACTATACAAGTAATTGGGCAAGTGGTAATGATTTACCTCCAGCAGCATTAGTCGTTGGAAATAGATCTACTAGTGCTTATAGATATCCAGCTGTTGCTAATTTAACTGCTACTACATTTAATTTAGAAGCCGGTTCAAGAAGTATAGCTTGCTATATTTGGGGAAATGCAGAAGAAGGCTTAGGCGCTACTCTTACATATGATGCTGAAACTAATTTAGATGAATATAACATCTTTGGTGGAGGACAATACATTATTAATGGAGCAAGTACTGGAGCAACAGATACTGATCCATTCTCTACATATGATTTAGTTAGTAAAGTTTTACCAACAATTGGTAATAACTACACTATTTATTTATATGAAGATGAAACATATACAACTCGTACCGGATTTGCTATCCATGATGGAACAGATTATATTATCGTAAATAATATGCATGAGTTATCTTCATTATATGCTACATTAAGTGATGGAAACGGATATGAAGGAGCTTTATCAAATGTTGAAGGTGAGTCTTTATTTGATGTAAGTTTTACAAATCCTACACAAATAGATATTGCAAATTATTATTTCTCACAAAATGTTAATGAATTCTTATCAATTGATTCGTTCTCACCAACAAATGGTGAATGTACAACTGAAGAATTTGACATCATGTCTTGGATTTATGGTGCATATTCTGAAGCTGAATTACTCCACTTACTTGCATTTGGTGGTTCATTTGATTCCACTGGATCCCAAGGAACATATGTTTATTCAACTGTTGAAATCACATCTGTTACTGCATCAAGTGCATATATCACAGTTAATATGCCAATGTTAGAAACATCTTTCTATTATGAAATTACAAATATTGGAACAACAACAAATAGTATCTTAGAAGATTACATTGTAAATGGTGAGGTTCCAGTTGCACCAGACAATTCATTTACTAGATTTATGAATTCTAACTTTGGAGTTGATTCTGAAAATAGATATAACTATACAATGGAAGGTACAGTTACTGGCTACTTTATGGATAGCGCTACTAACCAACAATCTCCATTACCTGATAGTGAATATGAAGTCTTATATCAATATACTGAAGACATGGTTTATCAACATACTACTACTCTTTATGAAGACTATGTTTATGTAAATACTGATACAGGATTCTCCATTTATACCGGTACTAACGGAAGCTATGAATTAGCTGATGGTTATGATGGATATTCATGGGCCGATTATTTATATAGTATGGCTGATTTAAGCGGAAGTATTTATGATTTTGTAGCTGATGCAGAAGATGAAAATACATATACTTCTGAAGATAAAGATGCTCTTGCCACTGTTGATGGTTTATATGGTGTAAATTTTGCAGAAGGTGGCAATAATCCATCTGGCTTAACAGTTGTAGTTGATGAAACTGCTAATACACTTAATATTCAAATAAGTCTTTATTCATTTTCTGCTACTGTAGGTGAAATGGAAGGAACCGCATTTTATTTATTAGATGTAACAATTAAAGATATTGGTACAACCACTATTGATATTACTCTTTAATAAATAAATAATATTTAAACAAAAAGATATAGTGAACCCCATAAGTTGGACTAGTAGAAAATACTAGAAAGACTTATGGGGCTTTTGAAATTAAAGTTAGAAGTTAAACCAAAAATAATTACAATGTATAGTTAACTTTGAAGATTAACATAAATCTAAAGCGTAACAAAAACGACATTATAAACTTTTTTTCAAAATTTAATATTTTTAAGCAAATAGA
>JADIMN010000037.1 GCA_017694735.1 Candidatus Alectryobacillus merdavium | reverse complement strand
GAAAGAAGTTTAAATGAAGCTAGTAAAATTTTATATCTACATAAAAATACTATTTTGTATAGATTAGATAAAATTAAAAATATCGCTAACATTAATTTAGAAAATTATAACGAAAAACTTTCATATATATTTTCGATAGTACTTTTATATTATTTATTAAATGAATTGCATAAAATAAATTTATAAGATTAATTATTTAATAATTTTTAATTGATATTTCTTAAAAATATAAGGTTAAATTTTTGTTGTATATATTAATATTTGTCTGCTGATATATTAAAAAAGCCCGATTTCTCGGACAATTATCGTTAATTTTGACACCCTTAAATTTTATCAAAATATTTTTTACAAAATGGCGGAGTAAGAGAGACTCGAACTCTCGCACCGGTAACCCGATCTACTTCCTTAGCAGGGAAGCCCCTTCACCAACTTGGGTATTACTCCATTCGTGCTTATATATAATATCACAAATTACTAATTTTTTGAAAAGTTTTTATTTTATTTTTATATTGCGGCTTATAGATAAACTATAAACCGCAATAATAAATCTTAATTAATATGCTTTTGCAAAGTATACGACGTATTTTGCTTTCTTACCACATACAGGACATGTATCAGAAAATAACTCTTGTTCAAATGGCATACATCTACTTGTGGCGTTTGTATCTAATTTAATTTTATTTTCACACTTTTCATCGCCACACCAACAAACCTTGGCATATCCTTCACTCGCAACAACTTTCTTTAATTCATCATAAGTTTTTACTTCAGTTATACTATTAAGTAAAAATTCTTTAGCTTTATCATACATTTCTTGATGAATTTCTTTTAATAATGTTGGTACATTTAATGCAAAATCTTCAAGTTCTGCGGTATTTTTCTCATTATTTAATCTTTTTACAAAAGTAATTTTACCATCTTTTAAATCTCTTGGACCAACTTCAATTCTTAAAGGTACACCTTTCATTTCATATTCATTAAATTTCCATCCAGGAGTATGATCACTAGTATCAATATCAACTCTAATATTAAATTTCTTTAATTCTTTAATTAAATAATTACATGCATTTCTAACATTTTCATCTTGATATTTAATTGGAACAATAATTACTTGAATTGGAGCAACATATGGAGGTAAAACTAGTCCATTATCATCTCCATGTACCATAATAATACTTCCAATTAATCTAGTACTTACTCCCCAACTAGTTTGATAAGGATTTTTAATTTGTCCATCAGAATCTAAATATTTTACGTTAAAAGCTTTTGTAAATCCTTGACCAAAATAATGAGTAGTACCACTTTGTAAAGCTTTTTTATCATGCATTAAAGCTTCAATAGAGTAAGTTTCTTCCGCACCAGCAAACTTTTCTTTTTCAGTCTTTTTACCTTTTAAAAATGGAATTGCTAGAACATCTCTTCCAAGATTATCATAGACTTCTAACATTTTTAGTGCTTCTTTTCTTGCTTCTTGTTCACTTGCATGAATAGTATGACCTTCTTGCCACAAAAATTCACTACCTCTTAAAAATGGTCTAGTTGTTTTTTCCCATCTTACAACATTACACCATTGATAATATAAAACTGGTAAATCTCTATAAGAATTAACTAATCTTGAATAAAACGATGTAAATAATACTTCACTAGTAGGTCTTATAATTAATTTATCATCTAAATTTTTATTTCCACCAACTGTTGCAATTAAAGTCTCTGGAGCAAATCCTTCTACGTGTTCTTTTTCTTTATTAAATAATGATTCAGGAATAACAAGTGGCATATAAACAGCTTGATGTCCAGTCTCTTTAAATTCTTTATCTAAATATTTTTGAATTTGTTCCCATATAGCATATCCATAAGGTTTATATATAATAAAACCTTTAACATCGCTATAATCCATTAAACCAGCTTTTTTACAAACATCTGTATACCATTGAGCAAAATCTTCACTTCTTGAAGTTATTGCTTCAGTTTTAAATTTTAAATCAGCCATAATTTATCTCTCCTTATTTCCTCTATATTTTTTAACTCTATTAATTGATTTTTTAGATATTGGAAGAACCATCTCATTTTCTTCTCCAATAATATCTCCACTTAAGTGTTTCATTCCTTCTTTTAATCTTAATTCTAATTCACTAGTAGTTTTAATATTATATAAAATCATTACTCGTTTATACTTTAATAATTTTTCAATTGCTTTAACAAGAGCAAGTGAAGAATTTGATACATCAGCAAAGTTCTTATTATAGTAATTAGTATCATAAATATATATTTTAAATAAAGCATAAACTTCATCCGGTAATATTAAGTTTTTATCTTTAATATCTAATCCTAATAAGTAACCTTTATTAGCTAATTTTTTATATTCTTCAATAATACTTTTATCAGATAAAGTTTTGGCAACTTCTACTTCATCAAAAACTAAAACTAATTGAATATATCTAACATTTTGAATATAACCAAGCAAAGAATTACAACATTCTAACTCAAACGGCTTTACACTATATAATAAATAAACATTGGAAGTATCAACATTTTTCTCGTTATAAAATTTAGAACACATATATTTTAGTATTTCACTAAATAACTTTTTGATTAATCCTAATCTATATGCATATTGTTTAACTTCGCCAATATCAGAAAATAAATTTGATATAGGATATACTTTTCCAAAATAAGCAATTTCTTTTAAACTATCTTTATTTATAACTGGTTGAAATTTAAATTTGAATGAATGATTTTTAATTATACTTTCAATAGCAGCTTTATAAGATTGATCAAAGAAAAATTCTGATTTTGCTTGAGGATCATAAAAAACTAATTCACTTTCTTTATTTTTTGCATCATTTAATGTTTCTTTTAAAATTTTTACAACTTTATTATATTCATCTTTTCTAATATATTTATGTTCAACAACAGCACAATAAACTTTAGCTTTGGAATCTAATAAGTTTAATTCTAAGAATGTTTTTAAATCTTTTAATATTTTACTAGCTAATCTTCTTGCACCAATATTAGTTGAAATAGAAAAATCATGTAAAACAAAAGAATTATTAGATAAAGCAACTAAAACTCTTTTTTTAATATAAGTAGCTAAAATATTTTTAAAGTAATAAAAAATATAATTTTGATAATTATAATCATTTAATAAATATTCAGTTGAAAACTCAAATGCTATAGATGCACCTTTATATGAGTTTTTAGCATTTAAAAAGTATCCATTAATATCTTCATCTGAGCTATTAAAAGAATATTTTATTCTATTAATCTTTTTAGTATCACTTATATGAATTAAAGGCAAATTAGAGAAGAAATAATGTTGCATATGAATTAAATTTTTCTCTCTATTAACTTGAAATATTTCAATAACACAAAAAGTATAATAATTTTCTTGGAAAGATCTTTTGCAATCACATATTAATGTTTTATTAAAATCTTTTTTACCATTAATAACATCATCTAAAAATTCTTTTACTAAAACAACACACTTTTCATCAAATAAACGTAGATATGAATCAAAATCAATCATTTTTACGCCATTCATATCTTTTTTATTAAAATAAGTTATTCTTTGTTTTTTATAATCATATTCTAAAACATATTCTTTATTCGATTTAATCATTTTCTTTTTTAAGAAAAAATGAATATAAATATCCCATATAACAAAAGCACATATTAGTACAAATACTAAACAAAATACTGCTATTATTATGTATAGGTTATAATCTTCAAGTAAAAACAAATTAATATTCATAGATATTATTTTAGCATAAAATAATATCAATATTTATTTAAAATGAATTAAACGTTTATTTTTTATATAATATTTAACGGAGAAGTACCCAAGTGGTTGAAGGGATTAGTTTCGAAAACTAACAGTAGGAGATATCCTAGCGAGGGTTCAAATCCCTTCTTCTCCGCCATTTTAATTAAAATTTTCTTAACAATTTCAATATATTTTTCAATATTTTAAAAATTCAAAATAATTATTTAGATATTTAAAATCTAAACTTTTTAAATGAGTTTTAAACATTTAAAATATTTAATAGAATAAAAAAATAGTTAAATTTTACTTAACTATTTCAATATATTTTTATCAAAAAGGTATGCAAAACCTAAATATTTTTATTCTACTGGTTTTACAAAGAATCTTCCATATACTTGCCTTAAATTTATTGCATTTATAAAAGTATTTGGATCTGCTTTTCTAATATGAGCAACTAGCTTTGTAACTTCATTATTTGAAACAACAACATAAATGATATATCTATCTCGACCAGTATACCCACCTTTTGCTTTAACAATTGTACAAGAGTGTGGGACATTTGCAACAATTGCTCTTGCAAGAGTTTCATTACTAGAAACAATTTGAAGTTGAACTTTCTTATTTCTAACATTAATTGTATCTATAACTAATGATGAGAAGAATAAATAAACTATAGAAAAACAAGCAGAAACAATAGCTTGAGCAGCATTTGTTCCATCTAAAGTAATACTAAGAATTGTAAAGCTTAATATAATCAAACCATTAAATAAACTCATATATTTTCCAGTAGTAGTACTCTTTTTAGTTGAGTAATAATAAGCAATGATATCAATACTTCCAGTACAATGATTAGAAACAAAAGCAATACCAATAGATAAACCGGTCATAAAACCAGCAAAAATACCTCTTGCTAAACCTTGATCTCTTAATAAATATCCAATTTGATCAAATATAGAAAATTGTGTAAAACCAATATCTGCAACCGTACTTGGATCAATTGAATTTATAGTATCCATTGATGTTGCTGGTAAAACTTGTATAAAAATAGATGAAAAAATAACATTAAATGTAGTAAATAAAGAAAATTTAAAGCCTAATTTCCAGAAAGAAAAAGCTAAAAATGGAATATTTAATACAAAATAAAATATAGATTGAAGGGTATTATAATCAATATGTAGTCCACAAGCTCTACAAATAATAATTACGCATTGAGATAAACCACTCATACCTCCGGTTGCAATATGTTGTATAACACCACTCTCATTTAAAGCAATAAAAGAACTATATATATTTTCATCTAAAGAAATAAAACTTCTAAATCCAATAGCAAATAATAAAGCACTTAAAATACACATAACAAACATATAACCATATGAAGTAATATTTTTTGTTATTTTATGATCTATAAAGAAGTAGTAAATCTCTCTTTTAATGTGTTTCAAATAAAACATACAATGATATTATAATATTAAAAATTAAAGTTAAAAGTTTTTTTAAAAAAGAATTATTAATATTAAAATA
>JADIMN010000036.1 GCA_017694735.1 Candidatus Alectryobacillus merdavium | reverse complement strand
TTGTAGCTTTTTAAGAATATATAAATATTGTATTTGCTTGATAAAATAGAACAATCATTAGCAAAATCTAAAACGTCATTAGAATTTTGTTTAATTGAAAATAATCTTTTAAATTCTCCAATATGAGGAGTTATAAAAATGCTATTTTTTCTATTTTCTTTTAAAATGTCTAAACCACATTCTTTTAAAATATCAAATCCAGTTGCATCAATTACAAGATTTCCATTATATTTTAAAATCAGAGTTTTTAATAAATTTATATAAAATGGTGTTACCTTTGATCCGTTTCCAAAGATAATTGTTTTAAATTCTTTATTAATTGTTTCAACAAAATTTTCTTCATTATATTCCATGTATGTTACTTCTGGATATACAAAATTTATTATATTGTCTTGGTGGATGAGCATTCTTACTTGACCAACTCCGCTTCTAAGTGCTGCGTGAGCTACAATTAGTGGTGCTCCTTGATATTCTTTGCTACCACCAATTATTAAAACTTTGTTGTAAGAGCCTTTATGTGCATTTACTTTTCTATTAATTAAATTATTTTCTAATAGATTTTTAATTTTTTCTTTCATAATTTTTTAACCCCTCTAAAGAATTATTATCAATAACTAGTTTTAAGAATATATCTAATTCGCTTCTAGATTTTATATTTATAACTTTATTTTTATATTTTTTTAAAATTTGATTATATTTTTTTCTATTTTTTCCAATTCTTGAAGTAAATAAAATCCACCATCTAAATGAGAGAGTAAATTTTTCTTTACAATCTTTTGGACGATCTTCTCTTTCTTTATCCATAAAATATTTTGCTCTACTTTTTGCTTGTCTATAACAAACTAATCGTGGCAAATTCGTAAATATAATAATATCTGCTAGTGATGCTCTTTCTTCAAATAAATTATTTGTTGCGTTTCCTTCAATGATCCAAGATTCATTATTATCTATAAAATCTTTCATTAATTTATTTGTTTCATTTATATCCTTTTTTACCCAACCTTTATTAAAAAGAATTTTATCTGTATTTAATATAGGATAGTTAAGTTTTTCTCCAATTATTTTAGCAGCAGTAGATTTTCCACTTCCAGGATAGCCAAATATCATTATTTTCATATAAATTATTATAAACTTTATCTCTAAACTAGTGTATAAAAAATCTTAATAGGTGTATTAATTTATTTATTTTAATCTAATTTTTAAAACTGAAAAATTATTAAATTTTTAAATATTTATAAAGATAAAAATAGGTGACTTTAAATATATCGGTAAAAAAATACTTATTTATTTTGTATTTATTTTTAATGTTGTTATAATAATTAGTGGTAAGGGATTATTTCCCAATTGTTATATTCATATAACAAAGATTTGCATTTATTAGGAGGAATTTAAAATTTATGCGATTTACATTACCAAGAGATATCTACTATGGAGTTGGATCTTTAGCAGAACTTAAAAATTTAAAAGGTAAAAAAGCTATTGTTGTCACTGGCGGACATTCAATGAGAAAGACTGGTTTCTTAGATAAAATTATTTCTTATCTTGAAGAAGCTGGTATGAAAGTTGAAACATTTGAAGGTGTTGAACCAGATCCAAGTGTTGAAACTGTTTTAAGAGGAGCTGAAGCAATGAGAAAATTTGAACCAGATTGGATCGTTGCTGTTGGTGGTGGTTCCCCAATTGATGCTGCTAAAGCAATGTGGGCTTTCTATGAATATCCAGATACAAAATTTGAAGATTTAATTACACCATTTAACTTCCCAACATTAAGAACTAAAGCTAAATTTGTTGCTATTGGTTCTACAAGTGGTACTGCAACTGAAGTTACTGCATTTGCTGTTATTACAGATTATAAGAAAGGTATTAAATATCCTTTAGCAGACTTCAATATTACACCTGATGTCGCAATCGTTGATCCAGAACTTACATATTCAATGCCAAAGACATTATGTGCTCATACTGGTATGGATGCTTTAACACATGCTATTGAAGCATATGTTTCTACACTTCATTCACCATATACTGATCCACTTGCAATGCAAGCTATCAAAATGGTTTTTGAATATTTACCAGATTCATATAATGGAGACCACAAAGCAAGAGAACAAATGCACTATGCTCAATGTTTAGCTGGTGAAGCTTTCTCAAATGCTTTACTTGGTATTGTCCACTCAATGGCTCATAAGACTGGTGCAGCTTTCAAAAATGGTCATATTCCACATGGTTGTGCTAATGCTATGTATTTACCAAATGTTATCAGATTCAATTCTAAGAATCCTGAAGCATTTGCAAGATATGTTGAAATTGCTGATGCTTGTGGTATTGTTGGTGAAGCAAGTAATAAAGTCGAAGCTTTATGTAAGAAAATTGAAGACTACAATAAAGTATTAGATATCCCAGCAGGTATTAAATATTACAATGATGGAATGGTTAGCGAAGAAGAATTCTTAGCTAAAGTTCATGACATTGCAAAGAATGCTATTGCTGATGCTTGTACTGGTAGCAATCCAAGACAACCTTCACAAGAAGAAATGGAAAAATTACTCACTTGCTGCTTCTATGGCACAAAGTGTGATTTCTAATTAATAACATTACGAAAAAGAAACAAGGACTTAAGTCCTTGTTTTTTTTATTATAATTTTTTAAAATAATTATGTTTAAAAAGAGGTTTTTTTGTATGTTTAAAATTGTCAAAAGAAGAGATTTAAACCCAACTGTCACTTTAATGGAAATTTATGCTCCTCTTATTGCAAAAAAAGCAAAAGCTGGACAATTTATTATCCTTAGAGTTGATGAGGACGGGGAAAGAATTCCTCTTACAGTCGCTGGTACTGATAAGGAGAATGGAACTGTTGAAATTATTTTCCAAGTTGTTGGAGCTTCAACATTATTATTAAATCAAAAACATGAAGGAGATTATATTGCTGATTTTGTTGGTCCTTTAGGTGAACCAAGTGAAGTTGAAGGATTTAAGAAAGTTTGTGTTATTGGTGGTGGTGCTGGATGTGCTATTGCTCTTCCAGTTGCAAGAGCGCTTCATGCAAACGGAGCTGAAGTTACTTCAATTGTCGGCTTTAGATCAAAAGATTTAGTTATTCTTGAAGATGAATTTAAACAAGTTTCTGATAGATATGTTTTAATGTCTGATGATGGTTCTGTTGGAGAAAAAGGACTTGTTACAAACGCTCTTGAAAAATTACTTTTAGCTGGTGAAACATTTGATAGAGTTATTTGTATTGGACCATTAATCATGATGAAATTTGTTTGTTTATTAACTAAAAAATATAATGTAAAAACAATTGTTTCAATGAATCCAATTATGATTGATGGAACTGGTATGTGTGGATGCTGCAGATTAACTGTAAATGGTAAAGTTAAATTTGCTTGTGTTGATGGTCCTGATTTTGATGGACATGAAGTTGATTTTGATGAATGTATGAATAGAAATAAGATGTATCGTGATTGGGAAAGAAAAAAATATGACGATACATGTAATTTATTTAAAAAGGAGGTCAAATAATTATGCCTGCTAAATTTAACATGAGACCTACAAAAAATGAAATGCCAAGTCAAGATCCTAAAGTAAGAGCGCATAACTTTAAAGAAGTCGCACTTGGTTATAGTGAAGAACTTGCTTTAGATGAAGCAAATAGATGTTTACATTGTCCAAATCACCCATGTATTTCTGGATGTCCAGTAAATATTAACATTCCAGATTTCATTGCAAAAATTAAAGAAAAAGATTATGAAGGTGCTTATCAAATAATTTCTAAATCAAGCAGTTTACCTGCTGTTTGTGGAAGAGTTTGTCCACAAGAAAGCCAATGTGAATCTAAATGTGTAAGAGGTCTTAGAGCAAATATGGAACCAGTTGGTATTGGTAGACTTGAAAGATTTGTTGCTGATTGGCATATGGAAAATAATAAAGAAAAGCCTGCAAAACCTCAACCAAATGGACATAAAGTTGCTATTGTTGGTGCTGGTCCTGCTGGATTAACTACTGCTGGTGATCTTGCTAAGATGGGATATGAGGTAAGTGTATTTGAAGCTTTACATAAAGCAGGTGGTGTTTTAGTTTATGGTATTCCAGAATTCAGACTTCCAAAAACAATTGTTCAAAAAGAAGTTGAAAGTTTAATTGATTTAGGTGTTAAAGTTTATACTGATACAGTTATTGGAAGAACTATTACTATTGATGAATTATTTGAAGATGGTTTTGAAGCTATTTTTGTTGGATCTGGTGCTGGTCTTCCAAAATTCATGGGAATTCCTGGAGAAAATTTAAATGGTGTATATTCTGCTAATGAATTTTTAACTAGAACAAATTTAATGAAAGCTTATTTAGATAATAGCGAAACTCCTATTGAACATGCTAAGAAAGTTGCTGTTGTCGGCGGTGGTAATGTTGCTATGGATGCTGCAAGATGTGCTTTAAGACTTGGTGCTGATGAAGTACATGTTGTATATAGAAGAGATATCGCCGAAATGCCAGCTAGAAAAGAAGAAGTTCATCACGCTATGGAAGAAGGAATTATCTTTGATACTTTAAGAAATCCAGTTGAAATTCTTGGAGATGAAAATGGCAGAGTAAAAGGTATTAAAGTTGTTAAAATGGAACTTGGCGAACCAGATGCAAGTGGTAGAAGAAGACCAATTGTTGTAGAAAACAGTGAATATGTAATGGATGTTGATTGTGTTATTATGTCACTTGGAACAAGTCCAAATCCACTTATTAAAAAGACAACTGAAGGATTAGACACTAATCCTCATGGTTGTATTATTGCAAATCCTGAAACTGGCGCTACTTCAAGAGTTGGTGTTTATGCTGGTGGTGATGCTGTTACTGGTGCTGCTACTGTTATTCTTGCAATGGGTGCTGGAAAAACTGCTGCAAAAGCAATTGATGAATTTATTAAAAATAAAAAATAATTTATAAATTTATAAAAGAAAAGAAGTTTTGCTAACAAAACTTCTTTTTTATTTTAATCTTATTTATAAGATTAATAAAATTTTGTAAAATATTTAATATGATTAATACATTAAAGGAATTAGGAAGAAATTTACTTACTTCTTTATTATCAGTTGTACCAATTGCTCTTGTAATATTAATATATTATTTTGTTGATATCGTTCCTTTAAGATTTGAAGAATTAATCGTATTTATTATTGGAATTATTTCTTTATTTATTGGTGCTGGTATTTTTTCATTTGGTGCAGATGTTTCAATGACAAAAATGGGAAATATTATTGGTAATTCTCTAACAAAACATAAAAAGATTATTTTAATTTGTTTTGTTGTTTTCTTTTTAGGTTTTATTATTACATTAGCAGAACCAGATTTAGAACTTTTAATATCTCAATTATTTAATGAAAATAAATGGGGAATTATTGCAATTTGTGGCATTGGAATTGGTGCAATGTTCTTATTTGGTGCTTTAAGAATTGTTTTTAATTTAGATTTAAGAGTAATTTTACTTGGATTATATGGCCTATTTTTTGCTTTAGCAGTGTTATTAGATAATTCTGCAATACCTTTTGTTTTAGATAGTGGTGGAGTTGTAACTGGTAGTGTTTCAGTTCCATTTATTATTTCTCTTGGTATAGGTTTATCTAGTATTAAAAGAAAAGATACTAACGATGATGCGTCATTTGGTTTTACTGGAATTGTAAGTGTTGGTCCTCTTTTAGTTCTTGCAATATTTTTTATAATTGATCCAAACTTAATTAAAAATGCTGGAGATAGTATTACTTTAGAAAACGTGGATAGTATTTCTGGATACATTGGAAATAGTTTATTAGAGACAATTTCTAGTACCGCAATAAGTATTGCACCAATTGCTTTATGTTTCTTTATTTATGATTTTATTTTTGTTAAAAGTAATAAAAAAGAATTAATTCATATTTTTATTGGTTTAATTATTACTTTTATTGGTTTAGTTTTCTTTTTAAGTGGAGCTAATTTTGGATTAATTCCAATTGGACAAAAAATGGGAGTTAGCTTTATAAATAATATAGATGGAAATTATTTAGCACTACATATTTTATTGTTTTCAATTGTTATTGGTGCTGCAATTGTTTTTGCAGAACCAAGTATTAAAATTTTAGGAGAACAAGTTGAAACAATTAGTGATGGAGTAATTAGAAAAAGAAGTTTAATGATTGCTTTAGCACTTGGTAATATTCTTGCTTTATTATTATCATTATATAAAGTTATTTATAATTTTAATTTCTTGTATATTGTAATTCCAGGATATATTTTAGTATTTATTTTAACTTTTATTGTTCCAAAACGTTTTGTTGGAGTTGCTTTTGATAGTGGTGGTATTGCTAGTGGTACTATGACGGCTGCTTTTATTACTCCAATTGCAGTTGGAATGAGTATTGAACTAGCAAAAACAGATTCAAGTATAAATCCAGTATCTTTAAGTTTTGGAGTTGTTGCAATAGTTGCATTAATTCCATTGTTAGTAGTTCAAATTCTAGGATTAAATGCTATGATTAAAACTAAGATTATTTATCATAAAGCAAGACTTAGAGTTAAAGATCTTAATGAAAATCAAGTTATACATATAGGATGAAATTATGAAGAGTAAGAAAATATTTAACAAAATCTTTTATCAAGAAGAAAATAAGAATACTAGTAAAGAGTTTACTCCTTTTGATAAAGAAAATAAGATTGATAAATTATCTTTAATTGTTGTTATTGTAAATAAGGGACAAGGAGCAAGTATTGAAAATATTTTATTAAAAAATAAATGTAGTGCTACTTTTACATTTCATGGAGTTGGTACTGCAAGTCAAGAAACTTATTTAAATACGTTAGTTGAAAATAAAAAATCTATTGTTGTTGGAGTTATAAAAGATGATGAATATGAAAATGTTAAAAAAAGCTTAGAAGATAGATTTGCTATTTCAAAATATGCTAAAGGTATCGCTTTTAAAATTCCATTATCTAGTGTTGGTGGAGTTAGCGTTTATAAATATTTATCACAATTTGGTTATGTTGCTAAAAAGGAGTTGTAATTATGGAAAATAAAAAGGAATATCAATTAGTAATGGTTATTGTAAATAAAGGTTATACCGATTTAGCAATGAATGCTGCTACAAGTAAAGGTGCTAGAGGCGGAACACAATTATCTGCTAGAGGTACTGGAAGTAAAGAAATTGGTAAGTTTTATGGAATTGATATTATTCCAGAAAAAGATGTTGTTTTAATTATTGTTGAAAAAAATATTGCTGATGATGTAATTAAAGCAATATATGATGCTTGTGGTCTTGATACTCAAGGCGCTGGAATTATATTTTCACTACCAGTTGATGATGTAATTGGTCTTACTGCAAATTTAGATGTATCTAATATTGAAAAAGTATGATACATTATTAT
>JADIMN010000035.1 GCA_017694735.1 Candidatus Alectryobacillus merdavium | reverse complement strand
TTTTTAAAAATTCTTAAACAATAAAAACAAATGTGCTATCATATTGACATATTTTTTTATTGCTATAGGAGGTAATTAAATGAAAATAAGAAAAGCGATGACAATGCTAGGTGTATTAACATTAGCTTTTGGACTTTCTTCTTGTGGAGGTACAACTCAAAGTAGTACAACAACTACTACTGAAGCGACTTTAAAACATAATGTTACTGTTTCTGGAAGTGATGTTACAGTAGTTGGATTAGATAGTAATGGATATGTCGAGGGAAGTGTTGTTACTTTAGGTTTATTCACTGATGATGGATTAATTATTGACAGTGTTGCAACTAGTAATTCGAGTGTAACTTTAACTGTTAATGAAAATGTTGTAACTTTTACAATGCCAGATAGTGATGTTGCAATTACTGTAACAACAAAAACTGAATCAACTGGTGAAAATTTATTAGATACAATGTTAAATGAGTTATCACAAGGTGTATCTCTTAGCAGTATTATTGATGAAACTCAAATTTGGACATCTAATGATGGATCAACTACTAATACTAGAAACGCTAGATATGTTGATATCGCAGCTGTTGAAGATTTTGCACATGTAATTAAATATGGTGCTGCATATGCAACTGATGGAAATAATCCAGATGAAGTACTTACTCCTACAAAAGATACAATTTCATATGAATATTTATTTGCTAGTAATCCAGATGGTGATTTATTAAGCGTTGTTGAACTTAATCCAAATAACGAACTTGATTATAGCAATGTTATTGATTCAGAAACTGAACAAGGATTTTTATGGAGTAAAACTTATTTAAATCCATTCTTATTACTAACATCTGAGATGTTTACAGTTGATGAAACAGATTCAACTTTATATCATTTAGATACTTCAAATACTTTATATGAACCAATTTTAAGAATTCTTGCTCATTATATTTATGGAGAACCAAACGATTATATAGTTGAAAACTTAACTCTTAAAACAGAAAACGGACACGTTGTTTCTTATGAAGGTAACTTTGAGTCCTATGACTATACTGGATTTGTATATACATCTCAAATTTCATTTACTGGTAAAATTGCAGATGCAGGTAGTGATGTTACAACTGTTCCAACTCCAGTTGAAGGAACTGAAATTAGTGCTTTAGAAGATCTCTTTGATTCTTTAAAAGAACAAAATTATACTGTTGTGACAGAAGAAATTTCTGAAGACTGGTGGTCTGGAGGTCTAGTTAGTACATTCTATCAAGGCATTAGTGATGGCGGAAATCACTTCCATCAAATTAACTATAATGGAGATATTGAAGATAACGATATTATTGATCAATACTTATATACTCAATTTTCAGAAGAAGATTCATGGTCACCTGGTGGAATTGCTTATGATGTTCAAGTAGCAACCAATATTAAAGGAACTTGGTATGTTTCTGGAAGTATGATGGAAGATACAAAAATTAGCGAGAATTTACTACCTTCATTTGAAATTTCTAGTGTTTTATTTGAAGAAGGTGAAACTGCTAATACTTATGTATTAAGAGATGATTTACCAGAATATTTCTCTGGATTAACAAGTAGTGCATATGCACCATTTACAAGTAATGATGTTGGTACATTAACAATTACTTCTAGCAATGGAGAAATTACTTTTGATTTAAAGGCTGCAGAAGGTAGCTATGGTGCTGATGAATTAACAGTTTTCTCTAATATTGGAACAACCCAAATTAGTGATACAACAGTTGTAGAAAATGTCGATTCATTTACAAAATGGGAAGATTATTTTGTTAGTCAAAGTGTTGTTGATAAAGTATTAGCTATTATTCCATCAAACATTTTAAATTATGTACCACTTCCAAAATTAGAAGAATATAAAAGTCCAATTTCAAATGTTGGTGTTTATACAGAAACTAATTTTGTTCAATTACAAGTAAGACTTGATAGTGTTGGTGGAAATTCCGATGCACAATATGAAGACTTATTAGTATTAATGAGTGCTGGACTTGCTGGAAACGGCTTTGAATTAACTGGTTTAGATCCTTGGTCTGGATACACATTTGAAAAAGCAGACACTATTAATAATCAAGCTGTTGATTTAACTGTTGCTCTTGGTTCAAGTGGCGATATCTTCTTAGTAGAAATATCTTATATAGCAGCTGCTTAAGTGTATTATTATTTAAAGGAGATTGCGCAATGCAATCTCCTTTTTATATTTGATTTATTATTTTTGATAGTTTATCATTTATCATATGTTTGAAGTTATTATTGATAAGAAAAATGAAAATCAAAGAGTAGATAAATTTGTTAGAAAAGTTTTAAAAAATGCTCCATTATCATTTATTTATAAATTATTTAGAAAAAAAGATGTAAAAGTAAATGATAAAAAAATAGATATTGATTATAAATTAAAAGAAAATGATGTTTTAAAAATATATGTTTCTGAACAACAACTTGATGACTTTAAAAATAAAGTAAATTTAAAAATAGTTGAGTTTTGCCATGAAATTATTTATGAGGATGAAAATATTTTAATAATAAATAAGCCATCTGGATTACTTGTTCATGGTGATAGTAAAAATAAAAAAGAGACATTAACAAATGATGTATTAAATTATTTATATTCAAAAGGTGAATATGATAATGATTCTTACTTTACTCCTGCTCCAGCTCATAGATTAGATAGAAATACTTCTGGAATCATTATATTTGGTAAAAATAGTGCGGTTTTGCACGATTTAATGGAATTATTGCAAGATAAAAGTAAAATAGAAAAAGAGTATATTGCTTTAGTTGTTGGAAATATTAATAAAGAGGGAGTTATTGATGCTCCATTATTAAAAATAGAAAAATTAAATAAGGTAGTTGTAAGTAATGATATAGGATCAAAAAAAGCTATTACTAAATATCATCCTTATAAAAGCTTAAAAGATTATACTCTACTTAAAGTAAATTTATTAACTGGTAGAACCCATCAAATTAGAGTCCATTTATCATATATTAATCATCCTATTGTTGGTGATAAAAAATATGGAGATATAAAAGTAAATAAAATATTTGAAGAAAAATATGGTCTAGATTCTCAATTTTTACATGCATATAGTATTAAGTTTAATAAAATTGATGGTATTTTATCATATTTAAGTAATAAGAAATTCTGTGCAAATCTTTCAAAAAAAGAACATAATATTATAAATTTACTGTCAAATAGTTTATAATATGAGGGGTTTAAATAATATATGACTGCATTTGAAAGATATCAACAATGGTTAGATTCACCTAGAGTTGGTGAACAAGATAAAGAAATACTTCGCAAAATGTCTAATGAAGACATTGACGATGCTTTTTATAAAGATATTGAATTTGGTACTGCTGGAATGAGAGGAATTATCGGTCCAGGTACTAATAGAATTAACTTTTATACTGTTAGAAAAGCAACAATTGGTTTTGCTCAATACTTATTAGCAAAATTTAAAAACGCTAGAGAAAGAGGCGTTGTAATATCTCACGATAATAGACATATGTCTCGTGAATTTGTTTTTGAATGTGCTCAAGTTCTTAATTTAATGGGTTTTAGAGCATTTATTTTTGATTCTTTAAGACCAACTCCAGAATTAAGTTTTGGTGTTAGATTTAAAAGAGCTTGTGGTGGAATTATGATAACCGCATCTCATAATCCAAAAGAATATAACGGATATAAAGTTTATGATGAAAATGGTTGCCAATTAGTTCCAAAGAAAATTGAAAAATTATTAAAGATCATTAATAATATGCCTTCTGCAATTGATTGTGATATTCCTTTATATAAAAATGCTGGTGAATTTGATATTTTAACTTATAAATTAGATGAAACTTATTTAGATTTAATTAAAAATATTCAAATTAATTCAAATTTAAATAAAAAAGATTTTAAAGTTGTATATTCTCCAGAACATGGAACTAGTTTTGTTAACGCTATTAGAATATTTAAAGAATGTGGTTATCATGTTTATCCAGTATTAAGTCAATGTGCTCCTGATCCAAACTTTACTGGTACTCTAACTCCAAATCCAGAAGATCCAAACGCTTATATTGAAGCAATTAATTATGCTAAAAAAATAAATGCTGATTTAATTTGTATAACAGATCCAGATGGAGATAGAGTTGGTATTGCTGCTAGAAAAAGAGATGGTGAATATAGAATATTTACCGGTAATGAATCTGGTGCATTATTAATGAATTATATTTTTAAAGAAAGAGAAAGACTTGGTTTATTATCTAAAAATGGTGTTATGTATAACACAATTGTAACTTCATCTTTAGGAGATAAAATTGCTACTAGTTATGGAGTTAAAACAGAATCATTTTTAACTGGATTTAAATATATTGGAGATAGAATTCAATATTATGAAGAAAATAGAGGTCCAGATTTTGAATTTGGTTATGAAGAGAGTTATGGATGTTTAATTTCTCCTTTTGTTAGAGATAAAGATGGTATTCAAGCAATTCTTTTATATACTGAAATGACTCTATTTTATAAATTAAATGGTTTAACACTAGATGAGCAATATGATCGATTAGAACAAAGATTTGGATATCATACAACAATTACTCACTCAATTACATTTAAAGGTTCAAAAGGACATAATGATATGATTAATTTAATTGATTATATTAGAAGAAATCCAGTTGAATATTTATGTAATCATAAAGTTGTTAAATATAATGATTACTTAAATCAAGTTTCATATACAGATAATAAAGTTGATAAAATTAATCTTGAATCATCAAATGTCTTAAAATTTATATTTGATGATGGTAGTAGTATTGCTATTAGACCTAGTGGAACTGAGCCAAAATGTAAAATATATGTTGAAGCTGTTTCAACTTCTAGAGAAAAAGCTGATATGTATGAAAAGGCATTATTTAGAGACTTTACACTAAAATATAATATTAATCTTAATGAATAAAAAAATGTAGCAAAAGCTACATTTTTTTATTTTAAATTATCTTTTAAAAATCTTATTACTCCATCATGATTATTATCATATGATGTTGTATATTTAGCGATATCTTTTAATACTTTAGGAGCATTTATCATAGCAACTCCATTTGGACAACGTTTGAGAGTGTCTATATCATTATCAGCATCACCAAATGCACAAATATTTTCTTCTTTTATATTATATAGTTTTGCGATTTCTAATATTTTATTGTATTTAGAGATATGTTTATAATGTAGTTCAAAATAATTATTGCTTTGCCAAAATCTGACATCAATATCATCATATTTTGATACTATATTTTTAATTATTTCTCTATTTTGAGGTGTATCAATAAATTTAACAATAAATGTTATTGGATCTTCGTCAAGTATATCTTCAAAATTTCCTTGCAAAACCTTCATATTTTCACTTAAAAAGAAAGCAAATAAGAAGTCATCGTCTTTATCAACCCATATTTTTTTATCTGTTTCAGACATCATTGATAAAAGAATATTGTTTTCTTTTAATTTTTTAATTATTTCTAGAATGATTTCTTTTTTAAATAGTTGTTTAAAAGAATAATTACACGAATCATTTAAAGAAATAACTTCAGCTCCGTTATAAGCAATAATTGGTGAATTTAATTTTAATTGTTTATAATAAGTTTTAATTGCTCTAATTGGTCTTCCAGAAGAGATAACTACAACATTATTTAATTTAACCAGTTTTCGTATATAAAAAATTGATTTTAAGGAGATTTTTTTATTATCTTTTAATAAAGTTCCATCTAAATCTAGAGCAATTAAATACTTATTGTTTAATTTCATATAGTCCAACAACCTTTTGGATTTCTTTTAATTTAGCATTGGCTTTAATTTTTGCAGCATCTCTACCTTTAATTAAAGCCTCATTAATTAAATTGGAATTTATAATTTGATTATATCTTTCTTGAAATGGTAGTAATTCATTAACAACAGCATCTGCAACAGCTCTTTTAAATGTTCCATAGTTTGCATTTTCAAATTCTTTTTCTGCTTCTTCAATGCTAATATCTTTTAAACTAGAATAAATTGTTAATAAATTAGATATTCCAGGTTTATTTTCTTTATCATAAATAATTTTACAATCAGAATCAGTAACAGCAGACATAATTTTCTTTCTAATTGTTTTTTCATCATCTTTTAAATATATATCACCTTTTGGATCGGATTTAGACATTTTCTTTAAAGGATCTGACAAAGACATAATTCTTTTACCAGTTTTATTTACAATTGCTTTAGGCTCTTTTAAGACATCTGTATTATATCTAGAATTAAATCTTCTAACTAAATCTCTTGTTAGTTCAACATGTTGTCTTTGATCTTCTCCAACTGGAACAATATCAGCATCATATAAAATAATATCTGATGCCATTAAAACTGGATAAGCAAACAATCCTAAACCAATTGCAGAATAATTCATATTTTTTGATTTTTCTTTAAATTGAGTCATTCTACTTAATTCGCCCATGTATAAATAATTAATCATGATTGAATTTAATTCTGCATGCTCGCTAACGCTACTTTGTAAAAAGATATGTGATTTATTAAAATCTAAACCACTTGCTAAATAAAAAGCAACAATATCTCTTGTATTTTGATTAAGAATTTTTGGATCAATTGGAAGAGTTAAAGCATGTAAATCAGCAATAAAAATATAGGATTCATATTCATCTTGATAGTCTTTTAAATGTTTTAAAACCCCAATATAATTTCCAAGTGTTAAATTTCCAGTTGGCTTAATGCCAGTTAACATAATTTTTTTCATTGCGTTAAATATTATATAGGAAAATCGACTTTTTTTCTATATAATATTTATAAGGTTGTTATGATTAAGATATATACCTCTCCAAGCTGCTCTTCATGCCGCAAGGTAAAAAAGTGGTTTGATGAACAAAAAATACCTTATAAGGAGAAAAGCATATTTTCTCCTTCTTTAAGCGAGTCCGATTTACGTGAAATTTTAACTAAATCTGAAAACGGAACAGATGATATTATTTCAAATAGATCTAAAGTCGTTAAAGAAAAAAACGTGAATTTAGATGATATGAAAATATCTGATTTATTAAAATTTATTAAAGAAAATCCTTCATGTTTAAAAAGACCAATTATCGTTGATGATTCAAAAATTCAAGTTGGATATAATGACGAAGAAATCAGAACATTTATTCCAGCTGCTAAAAGGCTTGCTAAAACTTGGTGTAGTGATGATTGTCCAGATTATGATAATTGTCCACACTTAAAAGATTCAAATTAAAATGCATCAGATTTTACCGGATGCATTTTTAATTATATTATTTTTTTAATTCGTTTAAGGCTCTTGCCATTTTTGATACTTTATTAATTGAATATGGAATCTTGCAAGTAATACATAAATCTTCTAAGAAGTTTTCTGCTTCTTTTAAGTTATTGCCTTCTTTTTCAAGTTCATAGTCAGTTTTATCAAAATATGTATTTTTATCTATTGAAAATGTTCCAGTAGGAGTTGAAATATCAATTCTTTCTGTTGTTAAGTGGGCTAATATTTTTAAATCTGATATTTTAAAATCAAATCCAAGCATCATAATAAAAGATTTAATTTTAGTTTCTGGGAAGATACCTTTATCTCTTAATTCTTTAAATTGTTCTTTACTAATTGGTTCTGTTTTTTCAAGTAAACCTTCTGACATTGGAGTTTTTAAAGTTATTTCATATTTATTTTGTTTTTCTCTAATTCTTAATCCAATTCCATTGTTTCTTAAATCAAATTTAGGAGTATCTATATAGTAATTAGTTTGTGTATAAAAATCTGAGATATGATCTTTACAATGATTTTTAACTACTTTATAAGATTGTTCATCAATTAATACTTTTGCTTCAATTTCAATATTATTAGCCATATTATTTACCTCACTTTATTATTATATAGTATTTTAAAAGTAATTACTCTAAAATATAGATATGTTTATGGAAAATAATGTTGGACTTATATTTGCAATTATTACAATTGTATTTGTTATAGGTGTTACTATTTTTATTATAGTAAAGCCAATAATTGATTCTAAAAAAAGATTAACTAAAAAAACTTTAGAAGCTAAAAAACTTAATTTAGATCAAAAATTAGAAAAAAGAGATATATTATTTTCTTCTTTAGGTGGAGAAGAAAATGTCATAAAAATTGAATATAAAGAAGAATATTTAATTGCATATTTAAGAGATATAAAAATAATTAATTTAGATTTGCTTAAAGATTTCTCTCTTTTGAAAAGTGAAATAAAAGATAGTAGTGTATTCTTATATTTTAAAGATAATAAAAAAGAGTATGATGATTTATTTGGAATTTAAATCCCATACCCAATTTTTTTAATATCTTTAATAATATATTCTATTGGAAATCCAACTACATTATTATATGAGCCAATAATTTTATCTACAAATTTATATTTTCTATTTTGTATACCATATCCACCAGCTTTATCTTTATAAGTGTTCATATCTAAATAATTATTTATTTCTTCATCACTTAGTTTCTTAAAAAATACTGAGGTTTTGATAGTATTATTTATTTCTTTATCTTTATATAATAAAGTATAAGAAGTTAGAACAATATGTTTATTTCCACTTAATTTTTTTAATGTATTAAATGCTTCAATTCGATTTCTAGGTTTATGTAATATATTATTTTTATATATAACAACTGTATCAGCAGAAATAATCAAGTCATTTTTATATTCATCTTTTAAAATTGAATAAGCTTTTAATTTAGATAATTCTTTACTTAAAATAGAATTATTTAAATAATTAAAATTATCTTCATCAATTAAAGGTTTTTCACACTTAAAATTACTAGTTATTTTTTTAATTAATCTTATTCTTCTTTTAGAAGTGGAAGCTAAAATTATCATACAGTTTTATTAATAATTACAGGAATTATCATTGGTGATCTTTGAGTTTTTCTAGTGAAATATTTAGAAACAACACTCTTTATTGTATTTTTTAAGTCTGCAAAAGTAACTTTATTTGTTTGCATTAATTCTTCTAATGCTTCTTTTACATAAGTTGAAGCATGTCTCATTAAGTGATCTTTATAGCTACCTTCTGCAACAAAACCAATTGTTTTAATTAATGGATTTAATAATATTTTATTGTTTTTAGCGTCAATTGCGACAATAACTCCAACAAATCCATCATCTTTTAATATTTGTCTATCTCTAATAATTGCAGTAGAAATGCCTCCAATATCATTTCCATCAATAAAGATATCATCAGCTTGAACTTTTTCACCTTCTCTAATTCTATGATTTTGAAGAATTAAAGTATCTCCGTTTGTTAAGATAAAAGTATTTTCTTTTGGAATACCTAAACTAACTGCAATATCAGCATGAGATTTCAACATATAATACTCACCATGTGCTGGCATAAAATATTTTGGAGTTAATAGTTTTAACATTAATCTTAATTCTTGTTTTGATGGGTGACCAGAGGAGTGGATACTTGGGTATTGAGTAGTGGTTAAAACACTTGCTCCAAGTCTAGTTAAAAGATTAATTAATTTATTAACGGTAAGTGTATTTCCTGGAATTGGATTACATGAAAATACAATTGTATCGCCAGGGAAAATTCTTAAATTTTTAACCTCGCCTCTAGCAATTCTATTTAAAGCTGCCATTTGCTCGCCTTGAGAACCAGTACATAAAATCAAAATTTGATCAAAAGGTAATTTAGCAATATCATTTGTATCAATAAAAGTTGAATCTGGAGCTTTAATATAACCAATTTTTCTTGCTAAATCTACAGCAGATTCCATACTTCTTCCAATAACACAAACTTTTCTTTTAAATTTTAATGCAGCATCAACAACTTGTTGAATTCTTGAAATATTAGAAGAGAATGTAGTAAAAATTAGTCTTGAAACAGAACTTGAAAATATTTCATGAATTGAATTAACAACATTTTTTTCACTTGGTGTATATCCTTCTAAAGCAGCATTAGTTGAATCACTTAATAATAAATCAACACCTTGTTCACCAATTCTTGCAATTTTTCTTAAATTAATATCTGGTCCGACTGGAGTAAGGTCAATTTTAAAGTCTCCAGTTGTTACAATTCTTCCAGCAGGAGTGTCAATAACAATGCCAAAACTATCTGGAATTGAGTGAGTTACTCTAAAAAATGAAACAGCAAATTCTCCTATCGAAAGAGAAACATCTTCATCAAATTCAATTATTTTAATTTTTTCTCTAATTCTATGTTCTTCTAATTTATTTCTAATTAATGCTGCAGCAAGTCTAGAAGCATAAATTACTGGAATATTTACCGTTTGTACTAAAAATGGAATTCCTCCAATATGGTCTTCATGACCATGAGTAATTACTAAACCTCTAATTTTTGATTGATTATCTTTTAATTGAGTGTAATCTGGTACAACATAATCAACTCCAACTAAATTTTCAGTAGGAAATTTTACTCCAGCATCAACAATAAGTATTGTTCTATCAGATTCTACTACATATGTATTTTTTCCGACTTCGCCAAGTCCACCTAATGCATATATTTTAATTGGTGGGGCCATTAAACTTCTTTCCATAATTAATAACTCCAATTCTAAATTATTTATATCAAAAAATTACGCTTTTTATTATATAAGTTAGTATTTTATAATTCAATACTATCAGCTAATTTATTAAATGGATTAAAAACATTGATTCTATCATAAAATAAAATTCCATTTAAATGATCTATTTCGTGTTGTAAAACAATTGCTTTATAGCCAGTTGCAATGAATTCAACTTCTTTATTATCTAATAATGAAAAAGCTTTAACTTTGATTTTATAACTTCTATAAACATAACCTTGATGTGGTTTATCAACGGATAAACAACCTTCTCCAGAAGATAAATAACATTTTTTAGCACTTTCTTCGATAATTTTAGGATTAACTAAGACTAAATCTTCTTTTATAGATTTGTTACTAGAATTTAAATATTCAATACTAATTGCAATTAGTTGTATATTTTTTCCAATTTGAGGAGCAGCAAGACCAACTCCAGATCTAACATTTGGATGTGCTTTTAAAAAGTTCTCATCTTGAGAAAGTTTTAAATAATTTAACATATCTAAACCTAAATTCTTAATTTCATCGCTGAGCGGTAATAAAACAGGTTTAGATTTCTCTCTTAAAGACTTTTTACTATCTTTAACTATTTTGAATAATTTTTCCATGTCAATAATATTATAATATTAAAATATAATTTTTGTATATATATGCTAATATATTTAATATGGAAAATGACTTATATATTAAAGTAATAAATCTAAAAGAAAAGATAATTAATAGTGAAGAATATAAGCTTTTAAAGAAGTATAATGAGCTATTAAATAATGATGAAGAAGTTAAAAGTAAATATATTGAATTAAACAACGCTAAAAAAGAATACGAAGTCTTATCTAAAAATCTAGATTGTGATAAAAATATATTAGAAATTAAACAAAATAATTATTTAAAGCTAAGAGAGGAATTTTATAACATAGATATAGTTAAAAAATACCAAGAATATTACAAAAATATTAAGGAATTGTATGACTTTATTAATGAAAATTTAATTTATATATTTGATAAGAAGATTGAAAAATGATTAAGGTAATTGCAGGAAAATATAAAAATAGGAATTTATTAACTCCTCCAAGTGAAAAAACTCTACCAACAAAGGCTAGAGTTAGAGAAGCTATTTTTTCTGCTATTAAAAACGAAGTAAAAGATAGTATCGTTCTTGATTTATTTGCTGGAAGTGGAGCTTTTAGTATTGAAGCATTATCAAGAGGCAGCAAATTTTGTTATTTAAATGATATTGATAAAGAGTGTACTTCAATAATAAAAAAGAACCTCATAAATTTAAATGAAAACAATTATTTATTATTAAATTATGATTATAAAAAAGCATTAGAATATATAAAAGAAAAAGACATTAAATTAGATATTATATTTTTAGATCCACCTTATAGATTAGATATATATAAGGAATGTATAAATTTTATATTAGATAATAATTTATTAAATAAAAAAGGACTATTTATTTTAGAAACAAATAGTCAATTACAATTAAATGATATAGAAAATAAATTTAGCGATATAAGATATTATTCTTATGGTTATAGCAAAATTTATATCTTAAGAACATAATTATTTTTTAAATTTAATTAAGCTAATCATTCTACCAGTTGTATTATTTCTCATTGAAGAGAAGAATAAGTTAGCATTTTCATATGTATCATATTTATTTAATATGATATTTTTACTTGGAACTCCCATTTCTCTTAATTGCATATAGTTTAAGAGATTTACATCTAAATATAAATTATCAAAAGTTTGTTTAATACAATTTAGATATCCTAGTTTTTCTGCTTTTTCTCTTATTTTTTCATCTACTATAATATGTGAGAATAAAACTCCAGGACCATATATTACATAAATTGATTTAGGATCAACTCCCTCTTTTGTAATTAAAGTTTTAACTGTCTTTTTTACAATTTGTAAAAAAGATCCATTTATTGCGCTATGAATAGCAGCAATAATTTGTTTATCTTTAGCATATAAAAATATTGGTGCACAATCACTATGAATAATACTTAATACTAAATCTTTATTATTTGTATATAAAGCATCACAAATTCTATTATCTTGAATATCGTTTATTTTTAAAACAATATCAGTATTTTTTTGTTCTGGAATTATTAAACTAGCAGGATCAATATTTAAGTCCTTACATAATTTTTCTCTATTTTGTAAAACAAGATTTGGATCATCTCCAACATTATAAGATAAATTAAAAGATTCATATGGACCACTTGAAAATCCATCTTGTCTTGTAGATGTTAATACTTCAATCTCATCATCGAATGGTGTGTTATTTTTATAGTATCCCATAGTAATATTTTCTCTTATATTTATATTATATATAAAAAAAGACTAATTTTTAAAAATTAGTCATTGCTATCGCTAGAAAATTCTCCAGTGTGGTTCCAACAATCCATTAAAGTAAGTGAAACAGCACCGTCTCCAGAGTTTCCGTTTTTTCCAGGAACTGAGAACATAAGTTCACTAACTCCATAAGTAATGTCTGCTTTTGTTCCAGTAAAATCAACTAATAATACTGTTGGAGTTGGGAATGTTTCTCCGTTTGCAGCATCTGTAAATGTTTGTAGTGTAGAAGAATCAATATTTCCATTTTCATAATAAAATGTATTTTGAATTTCACCACCGACATTTTCAAAGAATTGTCCATGAGTTCTAGCAAATTGAACAAATGGATCAAGATTTTCTCCATCAGGTATATCAATATCTTCTTTAATATCAATAACAGCAACTGCAAGATCTAAATTATCTGCAACGCCATTTGTTTTAGAAATATAGCTTGTACTTGAGCCCCAGCTATCTCTTAAAACTTCTAATCCATTAGCAACTGTTTCACAAGCTGCACAATCATTTTCAGCAAAAATTAAGAAAAATCTTTCACCTGGTAATTTATCAACAATTTGATTTCTTTCTTCTTCAGTTGCAGCGTCTGAAGCGTTTTGGATATTTTCAATTAAATTTCCAGCATCTGAAGTATCTTCATCTCCATAAACTCCTTCAAGTGAATATTTATATTGATTTAAGAAGTCCATTGCTTGATCACTTGCGTTTCCAGCATCATTAATTGCTTGTACAATTGGAGATATTGAAAATATAATTGCAAATACAACGCCAACTATTAATAAAGGTTGAATCCATGCGGTTTCTTTTAACCATCCCCAGAATTTAACAAATGGTGTAGCTAGTTTTTTTAACATGTTTATTTCCCTCACTTCTAATAAAATTTATAAATCGTTTTGAAAATCGTTAATTATTTTATCACTAATGTATTATATATTCAAAT
>JADIMN010000034.1 GCA_017694735.1 Candidatus Alectryobacillus merdavium | reverse complement strand
TAATTTCACCCTCTTTTAAACAAAATCTATAAAATCACTCTCTTCGCCTTGAATTCTGGCACGATTTAATTTTCCTCCATCAAAATACTTATCGCCATCTTCAATATAAGTAATACTACCTATTTTTTCATCATGGTTTAATAAAACCTTCTTAACTTGATACATAAATTCCGCCATTTGCGCTGTAACGTACGAAAGTTTTACTTTATTTTCTGCATAGCTCATCGAATAATCCTGCAACAGTTCTCTATATTTTTCCCAAAGTTCTGCGCCGTCAATAACATCTCCCTGTTCATTCTTAATTTGTCTAGCCAGATATACCGTCATACTCCAAGCATCATCATCTATCAATTTCATCTGTTCTGCTATTTTTTCCCACTCTAAATTTCGTATACTATCAAAAAATGTGTTATATTCTGCTCTATAATTTCTTTCGAGTATAGCTAACACTCTATTATAATATTCACTAAAATCTTTTTCTGCCAACGCTTTTCGCATTGCTTCATCAGCCAACGTTAATTCCGTATTATTTCTAACATCATTTTTATAAATACTTCTGGCTTTGTCCAAATTAAAGAAATATACTTTGCCCGATTTTCTGCATGAACGGTTTATGCGCCCCATAAACTGTTCTTCACTGTCCAGCTTAGAAATATCCTTATAGCCCAAATCCATATCAATGTCGACACCTGCCTCAATAACTTGAGTGGAAACCAGAATTAAAGCCTCTTTGCTCGTTTTTACTCTCTGCAAAATCCGCTTGCGTTCTGCCATACTGTCATCACCAGAAAGAAGTTCTATAGCACAATTTATATTTTCATCCTCTTTTAATTTTTCCCAAAAACGATGTGCTGTTGATTTTTTTATAAACTCAATCATTATGTGCCTGCCGTCTTGTATCTGCTGTTTTACGTGTTCCTGCAAATAATCTTCCAACTGTTCGCCCTTTAAATCCGTTTTATCTAAAATTTCATACGATACTTCCACTCGATTTTTAAAAATACTGTTGTTGAAATATTTGCGTGTATTTTTCAATAATACCGAAGCAGCATTCTGATGATGCGAAAATTTATCAAAATCAGGTAAAGTAGCAGACATAATGATGATTTTCATATTCAACAATTCTGCTGCAGCTTTTAAATAGCTTATAATCCTCTGCCAAAGCGTATTTTTATAACTCTGAATTTCATCCAGTACAATCACACTATTTGCTAATTGATAAAAACCGAATACTGCCTTTTGTTTGTCACCGAATAATGTTTCGAATAAATTCACATGTGTTGTAAGAACCATAGGATAATTCAAAAACTGCCGGTCAAACAACGCCTGCTGATATACATTATCTTCATTTTCACTTTGTTTATCTATTTTAATCGGTGTCAATGAATTGAGCACAGCGATACTTTGCATTATAGACTGATTTTGAGCAAATATATTCTCTAAAGTTTCCGTATTCTGTTCAACAAGTGTATTAAACGGATATACATAAAATATTTTCTTTAATCTTCTATCCAATTCCATCAGTTTAAAGCTCAAATTAATCGCCGTATTGCTCTTGCCGCTGCCGGTCGGCGCTTCCAGATAAAATATGTTATTCTTATATTCATCATTAAGCACCGCTTCCGCTTCGCAAAAAATCTCACTGCGCAGAACGTTTATATCTCTAACTTCTTGTAATTTCTGTTCATCTTGCGGAAAATTATTCTGCTGATAAGCACGTATACTTTTCATCAATGATGTGCTCTCATAAACATCTTTCCATTTGCTTATATCATCTATATCTCCCTCCTGCTTGAATTCCGCTCCGTTTTCAAATTCACCGGTCGCATAATAATCACTGGCAACAAGCAACGAATACAGCATTCTTCCATATATATATCGATACAAATCCCTTCTTTCATAATTATCTTCATCATAAAAAAAATATTCTTCCATCTTAAATATATCGTCTACATACCATTCTATTTCTTTTTTATAAACACCGCTATTATTTAAAATATCTATAAGTTCAATAGTTAAATCCATTTTTAACTGACTTGTAAATATTTCAAAATCATTTAAATCACTGTGATGTCTGCTGATAATATAAGCATGATACAATACAAAAGGTTCTAAAATATCTATCAATTCTTCTGATAAATCACTAAGAACATCATATCTAAAATAATCAATATATATTATCGCCGATAACATTGAATGTCTTGTATTATTAAATCCTTTATCATATTTAAATAATGGTGATTTCATTACCTCTCTTTGAAATTTTATATTTATTTTCCCAATATCATGAAAAACCGGTATACTTTTTATCATTTCTTTCAAAATAAGTTTTGCTTCATTTTTAAGTTCATTATCTACATCTTGCCAAATAACATTGCAAAATTTATCTAAAATTTCTTCGCAGTTTTTTCTCTGCCAAAAAAGATTGAAATATTTACAAGTCCGCTCAATATGTTCTGTTAATAATTCATGTAAAACTTCTTCCGATTGTTCAATCGTTTTAGTATGTGCCCAATAATCTTGTAAATCATTCACATAATCAAATAAATGCTTCTTCTCCATAACATTCACCTCAAATAAAAATTTACAACATTTGTTATTATTAATTACATATTAGTAAAAAATAATATTTTTTACTATTTTTTCTGTACCATTATTATTTTCCACAAAATATACTGCTACATTATCTTTTAATCTTACAAAACCGCCTATATAAGCAAATCTTTTTAAATCATAATTATTAGTATACTCATTAATTGTATATGGCAAAGCTTCTTCATATTTAAATTGACTGCATAAATTAACTTTATCTGGTGATAATAATTTTTTCAACTTTTCACTAGAAAGCCTTTTAAACGGTAAATCCATATCATCTCTTTTTATAAAGCTGTCTATCCTGTAAAGCTCTTCATCTGCTGCTAATTTCGCTTCATCTACGGAAATAAATTCTATATCCGCTAAATGGTCATTTTTTCCCAGATACGGATAATACACACATTTATGATTTTGAATGGCATCTTTCAGTTTTTCCGCTTCTTCACAATCAATCAGCACGCAGATTTCCCAGGCAGGATTTTCCAGCCATTGCTCTTTGACAATCAGATTGCCGCCCTGTTCTCTGGAAGCATAACCTACAGAATTATTAAATGCCTGTATCTTCTTAGGGATATTTCCTTTTTCATTAAGCGGCAGTATCGCTACTTTTAAATCTTTCAAGCGTTCATAAAACTCTGGATAAGACGGCTCCAGTTTCGTTTTTTTCTTTTTCGGCTTTATCATATCC
>JADIMN010000033.1 GCA_017694735.1 Candidatus Alectryobacillus merdavium | reverse complement strand
CCTGTGGTGTTGGTGGAAATGCTATAAGTTTTATTTCAAATTATGAACATATTTCATATAAGGAAGCTTTATATAAGGCTGCTGAAATTGCAGGAATAAAATTGGATAAAAATGAAAGAGTAACTCCACATAAAACAGAAAAAGATTGTATGAAAACCTTTGTTGATTACTATAAAATGTCGATTGAATTAAATAGTAATATTGATGCAAAAAAATATTGTGATGACAGAGGTTTAACATATGATGTGAGACAAAAATTCAATATTGGTTATTCACCTGCTGATAAGTTTCAAACAATAAAATATGTTAGAAGTTGTGGTTTTTCTGCAAATACTATTGAACAAATCGGTATATCTGGCTTTGAAAACAACCAGTTTTATGATAAAAACGCTGATAGGATAATTTTTCCTATTCAAGATAGTCAAGGAGACTTTGTCGGTTTAAGTGCTCGAAAATTTAGAGAGGGTGATGAAAGTCCTAAATATATTAATACTGCAGAAACCCTCATATTTCATAAATCTGATATCCTATATAATTTTTATAACGCGAAAATAAGTGCTAAAAAAGATGGATATTTGTATATTTTAGAAGGCTTTATTGATGTTATTTCACTTTATAAAGTTGGAATATCTTCAGCTGTTGGATTGATGGGCGTTGCTTTAGGAGGAACAAAGTCATTAAATAATCTAAAATATTTAAATGTTGAATTAAGATTATGTTTAGATAATGATGATGCAGGAATAAGTGCTACTTATGAACTGTGTAAAAAATTGTTAAAAGAAGGAATAAATTTTAGAGTTGTAAGAAAAAATTTATCTCTTGGAAAAGACAGTGGTGAGATACTTGATAATCAAGGTAAAGACATATTATTGAAATACTTAAATGATTTACAAGATGGTATCGATTTTGTTTTAGAATATTTGTCTAAAAAATTCGATTTGAATGTTTCTACTCAAAAGAAATTGTTTGTAAACGAATGTTTTAAGATTTTTGTTTTAATTAAAGATGAATTAGATAGAGAGTTGTTTCTTGATAAAATTTCTAAAACAACTGGATTTGATAAAATAACATTAAAAACTACATTCAAAAAATATTTAACAAATTTAAATAAAAATACAAATAATCCTGTTGTCGAAAGCGTAGAGAAAAATACTAAGACGAATTTGGATAATTCTTCAAAAATAGACAAGAAAGTCGCTAATATCGAAAGAAAAGTATTCGGTTATGTTATTTCTAATATTGAAGCTTATAAGATGTTTATTAATTCAAATCAAATGTTCTTTGATAGAATTTACGCGAGTATGATGATTTATCTTAGCGAGTACTACAAACACGATGATAATCTACAAATTTCTGGATTAATTGATTATTTATCAAAAATCGGTGTTGATAACGAAACAATTAACAGGATTGTTGAAATATATAATTCTTCATCATTGTCTCGATATGATCGTAAAACATTTGAAGAAATGCTTAATAAATTATATTATGAACAATCAAAATATAGCATTAAAAATATGATATCAAATGAATATGATAAAGATAAAAAGAAACAATTGGTTGAAGAACTTAGAAAATTAGTTTTAGAAAATAAAAAGGAGGATTAAATTATGGCAAAAAAGAAAAATGAGCAAAGCGCTGAAACTTTAGCAAAGGATATCCTAGGTGCTAATACGGATGCAGAAGATATTAAAACTCTTCAAGATTTTATAAATTCTGTTGAAAAAGAATGTGCGGAGAATCAAGTTATTGATCCACAAATTCTTTTTGATGATGTTGATGCTGCTGGTCTTTCATTAGATGAAGACGATTTACAAAAAGTAATCGAATACTTCCAAAGCAAAGGCTATAAAATTAAAGAAGAAGATGACAATGATATCGATGAAGACGATATTGATGATGATTTAGAAGAGCCTGATGATGAAGATTTAAAAGAAAATTTAGACACTTTAGATGATGAATATGATGATGACTACGATGATGGTGATGATTTTGATGATGACGATGACTATGATGATGAAGGAGAGGAAGAATCAAGTCAAGAAGAATCAAAATTTTATGTCAGTGGTGATAGAACACCTAATGAATGTGTAAATTCTTTCTTAAGAGATATAAAACAACAATATAACTTACTTAGCAAAGAAGATGAGTATAAATATGCTAAAGCTTATTTTGAAACAAAAGATCCATACGCAAGAGAACAACTTATTTGTTCAAATTTAAGACTTGTTGTTGCGAATGCTAAAAAATATGAAAAAAGAGGTCTTCCTTTTCTTGATTTAGTACAAGAAGGCAGCAAAGGTTTAGCAAAAGCTGTCGATAAATTTGATTATCGTAAAGGTTTTAAATTTTCTACTTATGCTACTTGGTGGATTAAACAAGCTATGTCAAGAGCAATTGCTGACCAAGCTAGAACAATTAGAATACCAGTTCATATGTATGAAACAATGAGCAAAATAGCAAAATCACAAAAGAAATTACTTCAAGAATTTGGTAGAGAACCTACAGCAGAGGAAATTTCTAAAGATATTGATGACAAAAACCTCACACCTGAAAATATTAGAAAAATTCAAACTAATTCAATGGATCCGATTTCATTAAGTGGCCCAATTGTAAAAGATGAGAACGAAACTACGATGGAAGATTTTATTGCAGATCCAACTGCAACTAATCC
>JADIMN010000032.1 GCA_017694735.1 Candidatus Alectryobacillus merdavium | reverse complement strand
TAAAATGTAAAAAATATAACGATATTATCAACCATAAAGTTGGTGAATTATTCGTTGAACAAAAAAATAAATTAATCATTCAATTAAGGGACGGACAAGTCTTATTAGAAAAAGTACAGTTGCAAGGAAAGAATGTTGTAGATGCTGTTTCCTTTATTAATGGCCACAAAGATTATTTAAATCAAATATTGTCATAAATGGAAGATCTCATTATTTTGTCTGTTCATCAGATTATAGATTTAGTTTTAAGAGAAGGGGATATTGATTCTCGTGTTTTTAATATTGACTCAATGCAAAGAGGAATTCAAATACACAAAAATTTTCAAAACAAAATGGGCAATCAATATTTATCCGAATATCCTTTAAAAATCTTTTATAATTTTGAAAATAAAGTATATCAAATTCAAGGAAGAGCTGATGGGGTTATTATTGATGGAAACGATGTTACAATCGAAGAAATTAAGTCTACTAATATCGATTTAGAAATTTTTTATAAAAACAATAAAAAATGGCATTTAGGACAGGCCATGTTTTATGGTTTTATGTACTGTTATTTAAATAATTTAAACGATATAAATATAAACTTGATATATATTTCTCAAGTCGATTATAAAAAAACTCAAAACTATAATTTTTCTTTTAACTTTTTAGAATTAAAAACATTTTTCGAAGAAACTTTATCATCTTATGTTACATATAATAATTTAGTTTTATCGACTCATCTTAATGCTTTAAATTATTGTAAAACACTGTCTTTTCCTTATTTTCAATATAGAAAAAATCAAAAAGAAATTATTAATTTTGTTAGTAATAACATTGAAAATAACAATAATATGATTATAGAAGCACCAACTGGAAATGGTAAGACCGTCGTACTTTTATATTCATATTTAAAATATTTGGAAAAATTTAATAAAATATTTTTTTTAACTGCAAAAGAGCAAGGGAAAGAGATAGCTAAAAACACGCTTGAAACATTGAATGATGATGTCGGTAATGTTAAATGTGTAATTATTACTGCAAAAGAAAAAATATGCTTAAACGATGAGGTTAAATGCAATCCTAAAAAATGTATTTATGCAAGAAATTATTACAATAAAATTTTAAATATACTAAAAGACATAATACTTTCTAAAAAAAATATTTTAGGGAAAGAAGAGATAATTGAAATTGCTGAAAAAAATTTGATTTGTCCATTTCAATTACAATATGATATTGCAAAATTTTGTTGGGTAATTGTTTGTGATTATAATTATGTTTTTGATCCATTTATTTCTTTAGAAGAAAACACTGACTACGAGAACAGCGCTCTTTTAATTGATGAAGGACATAATTTAATTAAAAGAGTACAAGATAATTATTCCTCGTTGATATCATTAAACGATTTAATAGACTCTAAAAATATTAAGAAATCCGATAAAAAAAGGGTTTCGAATAGTTTAATAAAAGCGGTTAATAAAATAATTTCTTACTACACAACAAGTTTTAGCGAAATTTCTTCTGATTATTATGAATTTGAAAAAACTCCAAGTGAAATGAAGAAATTGTTTCAAAATTTTGTCGAAAAATACGAGAAATTATTAGATCAAGATGATGAACTTTTAAATGATCAATATTTTAAAGAACTTTACATGAAAATTAAGGCATATATTTATTGTGATTCATTACTTTTAAAAGAAAATTTTGTTATTTATTATGAAAAAGGTAATTGTTCTCTTAATATTTACTGTTTGGATCCTTTTCCTTTTATTAAAGAAAAAATGGAACAATTTAAGTCGACATCTTTGTTTTCGGCAACTCTTACACCAATTGATTTTTATAATAAATATATGTTTGATTCAAATGCGGCTTTTTATAGTCCAGAAAGAAGTTTTTATAATAATCAATTAAATATTTTGGTAAATACCACTAATTCAATTTTATATAAAGATAGAGCAAAAACATTAAACGATGTTACAAAATTAATTAATTATTTTTGTTCTTATAAGAAGGGGAACTATCTTGTATATACGCCATCTTTTGAGTATTTAGATTTAATTAAAAATAATTTTAAAGACGATAATTTTGACTTATTATTTCAAAATAAAAATATGGATTTTAAAAGTCGAGATGACTTTTTAGAAAAGATAAATACAATTAATGAAAAAAATGTAATCGGTTTTTGTGTACTTGGGGGAATTTTTTCTGAAAGCATTAATATTGATAATAGAGTTATTCGTGGCATTGTAGTTATTGGTGTTGGTTATCCTCAAATAAATTATAAAAATGAAAAATTAAAACAGTATTACGGGGATGAAGGTTTTAAAATTGCATATTTGTATCCAGGCATGAATAATGTTATTCAAGCAGTTGGACGACTCATTAGAAATGAGTCTGATTATGGTTGTGCATTGTTAATTGATAAGAGATATAATCAACAGAATTATTATTCGCTATTTAAAAATGAGTGGCTTCCGGTTAAAAAAATAACCAATATTCAAACATTATTAGAGCAATTATCTTTATTTTATGAGAAAATAAATAAGTGATTATGAACAACGATAAAAAATATATTAGAAATTTCTCAATTATAGCCCATATAGATCACGGTAAATCAACATTCGCTGATCGTGTTTTAGAATTGACACAAACAGTTGAAAAAAGAGAGATGAAAAACCAATATTTAGATAATATGGATTTAGAAAGAGAAAGAGGCATTACAATTAAATTAAATGCTGTAACTGTAAAATACACCTCTTTAAAAGGAGAGGAATTTTATTTTAATTTAATTGATACTCCTGGGCATGTAGATTTTACTTATGAGGTTTCTAGATCGCTTGCGGCTTGCGAAGGATGCATTTTATTGATTGATGCAACCCAAGGAGTAGAGGCACAAACTCTTGCAAATGCATATTTAGCTGTTGATAACAATTTAACAATAATTCCCGTTATTAACAAGATCGATTTACCAAGCGCTGATATAGGACTTTGTTTGGATGATATAAAAAATAAAATAGGTTTAGACTCAAATGATGTGCTACTTGTTTCTGCTAAAACTGGCGAAGGTGTAAGGGATGTCTTAGAAAAAGTAGTTGATAAAATTCCTGTTCCTAGAGGAGATATAAATAAGCCTTTAAAAGCTTTGATTTTTGATTCATATTACGATTCTTACAGAGGCGTCGTTATTTTAATAAGAGTATTCGATGGAGAGATTAAGGTTGGCGATAGTATTAAATTTTTAGCTAATAATCTTACATATAATGTAACTGAAGTTGGAATTAGAACTCCAAAAGAACAACAAGTTGAAAAACTTAGTAGTGGTGAAGTTGGTTATTTTTGTGCTCAAATTAAAGATATAAAAGATGTCTTTGTTGGAGATACTGTAACATTAACATTAAATCCAACTTCTGAGCCTTTACCTGGCTATCGAAAATTAAATCCTATGGTTTTTTGTGGCCTTTATCCAGTTGATACTAAAAAATACGAAGATCTAAAAGAGGCTTTGGAAAAATTATCATTAAATGATTCGAGTTTACAATTTGAAGCAGAAAATTCACAAGCATTAGGTTTCGGCTTTAGATGTGGATTTTTAGGATTACTACATATGGATGTAGTTCAAGAAAGGCTTGAAAGAGAGTATAACTTAGATTTAATTTTAACTGCTCCAAGCGTTATTTATAGAGTAAATTTAACAGATGGAACTCAAATTGAAATAGATAATCCATCCAAAATGCCTGAGCTCGTTAAAATTAAATCAATAGAAGAACCTTATGTATTGGCTTCAATAATGACACCTGAGCAATATATTGGCGATATAATGAAACTTTGCCAAGAAAAGCGTGGGATTTATCTTGATTTAGAATATTTTGATGCGACAAGAATGGTAATTAAATATGAAATACCTTTAAGTGAGGTTATATTTAACTTTTTTGATAAATTAAAGTCATATACCAAAGGATATGCTTCATTTGATTATCAATTTTCTTCATACAAAGAAAGTAATTTAACTAAAATGGATATAATGCTTAACGGTCATATAGTTGATGCTTTAAGTACCATCGTTTATAAGCCTTCTGCATATAAAAGGGGACTTTCAATCGTTCAAAAATTAAAAACTGTAATTCCAAGACAATTATTTGAAATACCCGTTCAAGCAGTAATAAATAACAAGGCAATTGCTAGATGTGATATTAAAGCCTTAAGAAAAGATGTTCTTTCTAAATGTTATGGTGGTGACATAACAAGAAAGAAAAAACTATTAGAAAAGCAAAAAGAGGGTAAGAAAAGAATGAAATCTATTGGAAATGTCGATATTCCACAAGAAGCATTTATGGCTTTATTATCGATTGATGACGAACAATAACAAAAAAACAACTAATTAATAACTATTTTTTAACTATTTTCTTTTTTGTTAATAATTTTACTAGTATAATATATGAGATAACGAGGTAAATATTATGCAAGACTTAAATAAATTCACAAATGAAGTTTATGCAACAAAACAAGAACTTCAGAAAGCTCTTAAAATAAATACTGTTGATACTTTTTGGACAAAAGTACTTGCTTATAGATCTTCTTTTAATTTGGATTTATCTTTACAGTCAATAGATCAAAATCCTTTAAGCATTTGTATGTGTCCATTATTAAATAAAAAAATCGAAGATGTTCAAAGAAAAATCTTTAAATTTTCAACTCAATTTATTAAGTTTCCAAATTCCATTATAAAAGAAGAGTTTAAAGTACTTAAATTAAGCGAAAATTTAAAAGTAATTTCTAATTTATTAAGAATGAACGTTAACGATGATTCTTTAAAAAGAATTGTTAAATTAGAATTAACTAGTATTGATCCAAGTTATTTAATTTTGCAAAAATATTCTTTATTAATTAATGATTTATACAAAGAAGATAGTACTTCATCACTAGATGGAATAACAAATTATTTATATAAAGTTTGTCATGAATTATTAGAGGAAAGCATTAGTGTAAATAATTCAATTTTTAGAAATAAATCAACTCGTCCTGCAAGCTATGCTTATGGTGTTTATGAAGAATGCCCTCCAGGTTTAATTCCTGCGATGATGGAAAAATTATTTACCTTTTTAAAAGAAAATAGAAATGTATCGTTTGTGTTAAAATTAGCTATTTTAGCTTATTATTTGCAATATTTAAAACCATTTGATGCATACGGTGAAGAGATTGCTGCTTTGCTTTTAAAATATGTTTCTCTAAATTCTGATTTAGAATTTCCTGCTGTATTAATACCATTTGAAAAAATTGTTAATCCTTACAGTGAAACTTTAAATAACATTATTAATGATGTACAAAAAGAAAACGATCTTACATATTATGTCATGTATTTTCTTGATTTACTTTCAAATGAATTAGATGTTTTACTAGATGAAGAAGTTAAACTTAAAGGTGCTGAAATCAAAAATGATTATTATCGAGATGAAAGTGAAAATAGCGATGTAAACGGCTCTATCGCTAGTGAAAATAATTATGTTGATACTGATTTATCAACTCTTAAAGATGTTGATGAAATTTCAAATTATTTAAATAAAAAGAAAACACATAACGATGAAGATGCTTTAAACTATACACAATCTATTGCACTTACAAATTTAACATCCGGCTTAAGTGAGGAAGAGGCAAATAGATTAGAACAACATTTAGTCGAATCAAATCCTTCTCTTTCAAGAAATCAGGCATCATTTTATGCAAGACATTGTACATTAGGAAAATATTATACTATTGCTCAATTTAAAAGATATGCCGCATGTAGCTATGAAACCGCAAGAACATCTATGGATAAACTTGTTAAAGAGGGCTACTATGCTAAAGAGCCATTTAAAAATAAATTTATATATACACCAATTAAGAGGAAATAAAGTATGGAATTTTTATATGCACTTATTATTGTCGTCTGTATCGGAGCTGTCGCTTTTTTAATTTATTATTTAATCAACAAACAAAACAAAAAGAAAAATCCACCTGAAGTAAAAAAAGATGAAAAAGAAATTATTCAAGAAGAATTAGATAGAGTATTAGAAAAAGTTGAAGATAAAGATTTAGCGGATAAAATTTCAAATTATAAAGAAAAAGATGAATAAAGCGAAATCTTTATATATTCATATTCCTTTTTGCAACAATATATGTTTTTATTGTGATTTTTGTAAATACATTTATAAAGAAGATATAGCTAGCAAATATATTTCAAATTTGATTGAAGATTTATCAAAATATAAAAGTTTTTTATTTGAAACAATCTATATCGGTGGAGGAACGCCTTCTTCATTAAAGCTGGAACAAATAGAGCCATTATTAAAAGTATTAAAATCATTGTTAAACACTGATACAAGCTATGAATTTACAATTGAATGTAATATAGATTCGATCGAAGAAAGTAAATTAAATTTATATAAAAAATACGGAGTAAATCGCTTATCTATCGGCATTCAAACTTTTAATGAAAAAATTCTAAAAAAATTAAATATTAATCATACAAAAAAACAAATATACGAAAAAATTGAACTAGTTAAAAGATACTTTTCTAATTTTAATTTAGATTTAATTTATGGAATACCTTTTTCTTCTTTTTTTAATGTAAAAAAAGATTTAAAAAAACTATTAAAAATTAATCCAACACATATTTCCTGTTATTCTTTGATTATTGAAGATAAAACTCCTTTAAAAATAAAAGGAGTCAAGGAACTT
>JADIMN010000031.1 GCA_017694735.1 Candidatus Alectryobacillus merdavium | reverse complement strand
AAAAAACACTGCAAAACTTAAATATTTTAATAATCAAATAAATGTTTTATTGAAATTTTTAACCCTTTACATATTTTTAGCAAAACTTTATAAGTTGGATTTCTTTTTCCTCTTTCAAGATCTCCAAGATAATTTCTATTAATTTCACATTCTAAAGCAAGATCTTCAATAGACATGTTTCTTTTCTTTCTTAAATATCTTATTCTATTCCCTAAATTAATTAATTCATCCATTTTTATAACCTTTCACTTAGTTGCTTTATTTTATTAAATAAATGATAAATATTGCTTCGTGAAACCTTCGTATTTAATCTTTTCGACATAATATTTGAAAGTTCTTGCAATGATGCTTCTTTATTATTTAGCCTTTCTTCGCATAATATTCTAATTTTTTCGTTATCTATATTTTTAATACCGATTACTCTTTCTATTTTTTTAATATTTTCAATTTGAGCAATACAACTATTAATAGTTTTAGAATAATTTGCCGTATCTAGATTATAAATACGGTTTTCATTGTTTGCAAACTCTCTTTCTACTCTGATATTTTCATAAGATATATACGAATTCACAGCACCAATCATTACCAAAAAAGAGGATATTAAATCGGATCTTTTTATATAAAGAACATATTTAGTTCTTCTTTTTATTAATCTAAAATTATATGAAGCATTTTTAATAGAATTAAGTAGTTTTTGCAAATTTAATGCAAGATTTGCATTATTTAATTCAATCTCTAGATGATAATTAGTTGAAGAAGCAGAACTTACCCTACCACAAGCTAGAAAAACACCAGCAATATAAGAATAAATTTTATTTTGTTTATCTATTAATGAAGAATCAATTTCACTATTAAAAACATCTATTTTTAAAATTTTTAATATTTCGTATACATTATCTTCAAAATATAAAGTGTATTTATTTCTCTTTTTTAATTTTTTCTCCTCGCTATACAAAATACTTCCTTTACTAGACAAATATTTTTCAAACAAAGACAAAATTATTTTAATAATAAAAGAATCATATGATGTTAAAATTAATATCTCATTTTTATTTTTAATTTTGTATGTTGCATTAATTCTAACAAATCCAGATAAAAAAGAAATAGCACTTATACTATCAAATTCTTTAGAACAAATTTCTCTTTTCACATCACTAGTAAATGAAATATTATTTTGCATTAAGTATATATCCTTCTAATTCTTTATAGCTCTTTATAAATTTTACATTATTTTCGTTGCAATAATTATATTTTCTATCAAGCATAGTCATAATAACACAGTTTAAACCACCATTTTTTGCAGTTAAATAGTCAAAATCTGTATCTCCGATAAATAGAGATTCACTCTTATTAATTGAAAAATAATTTAATATTTTATCGATACCCTCTTTATTAGGTTTAGGATTAATAACACTATCAAGTCCTACGATATAATCAAAAATATTTTCTAAATCAAGCAACTTTAAGCATACTTCAATTGATTCTTTTATTTTAGATGAACAAATTGCCAGTTTAATATTATTTTTTTTAAAATTTAGCAACACTTCCTTAATATTTTTAAATGATTTTATAAATTTTGGATAATTATCTTTAGATATTCTTTTATACTCTGAATAAATATAATCATATGGAAGCATTGGGAATTCGTTTCTTAATGTTTCATTTAATGGAGGTCCGCTAAATGTTTTAAATTTTTTTATATCTATTGGACTATCCTTTTTATAAATTTTATATAAATCAATATAAGTGTTTACAATCACATCATCGGTATCTGCAATTGTTCCATCAACATCGAAAATTAATAAAGAATATTTGCTCATAATTAAAAATCATTTATATCATCACTTTTTTTACTATCTTTATTTTTATTATCTGAAATTACATTCAAATCACTACTATTTTCATCTTTATTTAATTCAGTTGCAATATTAATGTTGTTAAAAACGTTATCTTGATCGCTTTTTTTAATACTAACATTTTCATTACTGTTTAATACCGGTCTATAATCGGTTTCTTTATTGTAATATAAACGATTCGAAAGCTTTGGAAATTTATCTTTTAATAAATATTGATAAACCGCAACTAAAGCAATAATACCTAAACCAAGAGCAAACATAATCCAACCAGATGTAACACTATTATCATAATAATCAGCAGAATATCTTAAAGGTTCTAATATGACTCTTGTCATACCATACCATGAAATATATAAACCTGGACAACCTCCAACTGGAAATAATCTAGATATAGTATTTTTTGTCTTATCAGAAAGTTTATTTCCGGAGACAAAATTTGCGAATTTAGAAATCCATTTAAATAAATATTGTTCTTCAAATAAATATCTAATAATTAGATATCCACCAATATTAGTTAAAAACTCAATGAAAAATAGTGGAAGAGCAAAAGTTACTCCTTGAGTCGCACCATCAACATATCCCATTTGATTAACAATAAATTGAGGTAACCACCAACCTTGATCTACACTAATCATAGTATAACCATATACTTCAAGATTAAAGAAATTGCCCCATCTTCCAATTGCTTGTGCAATTAAAATTGTTGGAACAATCATATCAGCAGCATCTAAAATTTTAATTTCTTTTTTTGCAAAAATTACCCATAAAACACCTGCGACAATACCAAGTAAAGCACCACCCATTATCGCTAAGCCACCATCCCAAATTCTTAAAACAGCAGCAAAATCACCGGCAAATCTATCAAATTCTAAAACATAACAATACCATAATCTAGCACCGATAATACCACATGGAAAAGCAATTAAAAATGTTGAATCTAGCATTCCTTTTTCCCCGTATTTTACTTTCATTCTATGATTACAAATTAAAAATACCAAAATAGCGCCACTTAAAATAAATATTGCATAAAATTGGACATGAAAACCTTCTGCCCTATCTCTTCCAGTTGTCCATACCCATCCATTTTCACCAATAGAAAATCCACTAACTAAAGGATAATTAACATATGAATAACTAATCAAAGTAAATAAGAATATGATATCTAATACAATTAAAGAATAAAAAATTGGATTTATAACTTTTTTAAATCCTTCACTAACATATTTTTTGTAGTATTTAATTGCAAAATTATCGATAAAAAATAAAACACCACATAAAAATAAAATACTAAAGATAACTGTTATAGCAACTTTATAGTCTTCTAATTCAATGTTAGCAGAACTATATCCACCAAAAATTACTAAACAGCCTCCAACACCAAAAATAAATGCTGTAGATAGCAAAAATAAATAAGTAAGCAATTCATATTTTTTTCTAAAATCTTCTTTAGAATATTGTTTTTCAAATTTATTTTTATATAAAGATAAGAAATTTGCTTCTTTAAATGTATTACTTGCTAAATAAATATTAGATACAAAACCTGCAAGAACTAGCAAGACTCCTATCGAAATTAGTGCAATTCCCATATTAATTTTCTCCTTTTAAATACTTTTTTAAATAAATTCCAGTGTAAGAATTTGGATTTTCCATAATTTCTTCTGGAGTTCCAGTTGCTATAACTTCTCCTCCTCGATCTCCGCCATCTTTTCCAAGATCGATTATATAATCAGCAACCTTAATAACATCTAAATTATGTTCTATAACTATTATTGTATCACCATTATTTACAATTTCTTGCAAAATTTCTAGCAATTTACGAATATCTTCACTATGTAATCCTGTCGTTGGTTCATCTAAAATATAAACACTTTTACCAGTTGGTCTTTTTTGAAGTTCATAAGCAAGCTTTACTCTTTGTGCCTCGCCTCCACTTAATGTAGTTGCAGGTTGACCTAATTTCATATATCCTAAACCAACATCATTTAATATTTTAATTTTTCTATATATACTAGGTCTATTTTTGAAAAATTCAGTCGCTTCTTCAATTGTCATTTCTAAAACATCATAAATATTTTTTCCTTTATATTCACATTTTAATGTAGCTTCATTATATCTTTTTCCACCACATTCATCACATGTAACATAAACATCTGGCAAAAAATTCATTGGAATACGAATTACACCAGCACCTGAACATTTATCACATCTTCCACCTTTAACATTAAAAGAGAATCTTCCTTTATTAAATCCCATTGCTTTTGCTTCTTTTGTTTCAGCAAATAAATCCCTAATATCATCAAAGACACCTACATAAGTTGCAGGATTACTTCTTGGAGTTTTACCAATAGCTTCTTGAGAAACATTAACAACTTTATCAATATCATTAATTCCAGTTATTTTTTTATAAGGTCCTGGAATTACTTTTGTCTTATATAGTTTATTTTGTAGTATTTTATAAAGTGTTTCATTGATTAAACTTGATTTTCCACTTCCAGAAACTCCTGTGACACATATAAAAAGTCCTAAAGGAAATTCTACATCAATATTTTTTAAGTTATTAACGCTACATCCACATAACTTAATCATTTTGTTTCGATTTATTTTTCTACGAATTTTTGGAACTACAATCTCTCTTCTTTTTGCAAGATAATCACCAGTATACGAATTTTTTGCATTTTTAATATCTTCTAAAGTTCCTGCTGCAACGACTTCACCACCGTGAACTCCTGCACCTGGTCCAATATCAACAATGTAATCGGCCGCTCTAATTGTATCTTCATCGTGTTCAACTACAATTAATGAGTTTCCAATATCAACCATCTCTTTTAAAGTAGCAATAAGCTTATCATTATCTTTTTGATGTAAGCCAATACTTGGTTCATCTAAAACATATAAAACACCACTCAATCTAGAACCAATTTGAGTTGCTAGTCTAATTCTTTGAGCCTCGCCTCCACTTAAAGTAAGAGCAGTTCTTGATAAAGTTAAATAATCTAATCCAACATTTTTTAAAAATGATGCCCTATTTTCGATTTCTTTTAAAATTAAAGTAGATATTTTTAAGCTACTTTCATCTAAGACTTCTCTTAAATGATCGATCCATTTCAATAACTTATCAATAGACATACAAGTAACTTCATATATATTTTTTCCATCAATTTTTACACTTAATACTTCCTTTGAAAGTCTAGCACCATGACAAGTTGAACATTCATAATCAACAATAAATTTTGCATAATACTCTCTTAAGAAATCACTTGATGTCTCTCTATATAATCTTTCAATTCTTGTTTTAACGCCTTCAATATAATCAAAACGATTTAATACATTACCACTAGATGAAACAATTTTATATTTTATTGGTTCTTTTGAACCATTTAAAATAATGTCCATTTCTTCTTTGCTCATATCTTTTAATGGCTTATTTTTATCTATGTTATATAAACTTAGTAAATAATCAAAGTCTTGCCACTCAATATTTGATGTATTAACGATATTTTTATAATATACAATACCACCTTGATTTATACTCAAATCTAAATCTGGCATAACTAAATTTGGATCAACTTCTTTTTTTATTCCTAAACCCAAACAATCTGGACAGCATCCAAGAGGAGAATTAAACGAAAATAATCTAGGTTCTAACTTAGGAACACTAAATCCACAATATTTACAAGTATTGTGTTCACTTAAAAGTTTTTCTCCATCATCAGTATAAATAATTACATAACCATCACTATACTTAGTAGCAAGTTCAATACTTGATAAAACTCTTTCTCTTGAGTCAGCTTTTAACTTTATTCTATCAATTACAATATCAATATCATGACGATTATTCTTTTCTAATTCACTTACATCAAAAATATTTTTAAAATCTTTATCTATTCTTACTCTTTCAAAACCATCTTTTTTAATTTGTTCGATTAATTCTTTGTGAGTACCTTTTTTATGTCTAACAACTGGAGATAATATTTGAATTTTACTATCTAATGGATAAGACATAACTATATCAGTCATCTTTGTAATAGAAAAAGCAACGATAGGCTCGTTATGTTCAGGACAATAAGGAACTCCTAATCTAGAAAATAACAGTCTTAAATAATCGTAAATTTCAGTAACAGTTCCAACAGTACTTCTTGGATTATGACTTGTTGTTTTTTGCTCGATTGAAATAGCTGGTGATAATCCTTCTATAGAATCTACATCAGGTTTTTCAACATTGCCTAAAAATTGTCTAGCATAACTTGATAAAGATTCAACATATCTTCTTTGCCCTTCAGTATAAATAGTATCAAAAGCTAAAGTAGACTTTCCTGAACCACTTAAACCAGTAAAAACAACTAACTTATTTTTTGGTATACTTAAAGAAATATTTTTTAAATTATTTTCTCTAGCGCCTTTAACAATAATATATTTTTTAGAATCAGTCTCCATAAAAATTACTCCATTAAAATACCAAAATATATAGATATAAATTGAAACACACTAGCTGCTAATACAAAAAAGTGAAACACAGAATGCATTCCTTTTACTTTTGCTCCAATTCCATATAAAACACTTCCAATAGTGTATAAAATTCCACCAATTAATAAAGCTGAAAAAGCAAGCATTCCAAATTTATGGAGAGATAAATACTCAATAAATGGATAAACAAATATCATAATGCTCCAGCCAATTACTATATATAAAATCGTCGACAAAATATTATACTTTTCAATATTTATAGAATTAAAAACAATACCAACAATTACAAGAATCCAAACAATTGCAAATAGTACCCATCCAAGAGAAATATTATAAAAATAACTTTCTCTTAAACACACTAAAGAAAAAGGAGTATAAGTTCCAGCTATTAGTAAAAAAACCATATCATGATCTAAAATTCTTAAAACTTTTTTACCTTTATTTTTTGCTAAAGAATGATAAATACAAGAAATTGTATATAGTAAGATCAAACTTAATCCATAAATTAAAATTGCGCTAAGTTTGAAGTAATCTCTATCAGAAGAATTATTCCAAATAACAATAGAAAAAATAAAAACAAAAATACCAAAAATAGCACCTATACCATGTGATATAGAATTAAAAAGTTCTTCACTTAGTGTATATTTAGGTAATTTAACTCTTTCCTTGCTTTCTTCCATAACTTAAATATTATATCAATATATAATATTTACGCAATTCATAAGAAATAAAAATTATAAAAATCCGGCTTATTTAGTAATTGGAATTTATAATTTAAAAAACCCTGCGAAACGTAAATATTTTTACAAAAACAATGCGAAAACCCAATATTTATGTAAATTAAAAAGGTGTGTTATTAAACACACCTTTAATAATTATTTTAGATTATAAACCAAACTTTTTAATACGGTTATATCTATCTTTTGCACACTTTTCAAGTTTATTTAATAACTCTTCAGCGTGTTGAGGATTAACTTTTGGAAGTTGAGAGAATCTTGATTCTTTCATAACAAATTCTCTAATCTTACTAAAGTCAGGTTCTTTACTATCTAAAGTTAAGCATGGTTTTCCAAGAGCTTCGTTTCTAGGATTGTATCTAAAGATTGGGAAATAGCCAGATTCAACAGCTTCTCTTTCAACTTGCATTGCGTTTGATAATCCACCTTTAATACCATGGTTAGCGCAAGGAGAGTAACAAATAACAATACTTGGACCATCATAACTTTCAGCTTCTTTAAATGCAGAGATTGCAGCAATTGGATTTGCTCCTAAAGCAACTTGTGCAACATATACATTTCCATAAGCCATTGCCATTAAAGCAAGATTCTTTTTAGCTTGAGTTTTACCACTAGCAGTAAATTTAGCAATACTTCCAGTTTGACTTGATTTAGAAGATTGACCACCAGTATTTGAATAAACTTCAGTATCAAGTACCATGACATTAACATCATCTTCACTTGCAAGGACGTGATCAAGTCCACCGTATCCAATATCATAAGCCCAACCATCGCCACCAACGATCCAAATTGATTTATCGATTAAATCTCTTTCATATTGTAAAACCTCTTTTACAGTTTCACATTCAGATTCTTTAACAAGTTTTACAAGTGTTGGAACAATCTTTCTTGCTTCATCTTTATTTTTAATATTATCAAGATAATGTTTAATTGTTTCTTTTAATTCATCACTAGCTTTATCACAATCTAATGCTTTACTTAAAATTCTAACAATTTGTGCTAATTTATAGTTAGTAGCAATTCTCATACCATAACCATATTCAGCATTATCTTCAAATAATGAGTTAGCCCATGCAACACCTTGACCATTCTTATCTTTAACAAATGGAGTTAATGGGGTACTACCACTATAAATAGAAGAACAACCAGTTGCGTTTGCAACAAGCATATCTTTACCAAATAATTGAGAAATTAATCTATAGTAAGGAGTTTCTCCACAACCAGCACATGCACCAGATACTTCCATATATGGCATTAAGAAACCAACACCTTTTGGACTTGTTGTTGGGAAGATATTGCTCTTATATTCAACATGTTTATATAAATAATCAGCACCTTTTTCTTGCTCAAATTGAGATTTAGCTTCTTCCATTGTAAGAGCAAGTTTTCCGCTACCACTCTTAATTGCAGCTTTATTTGCTAAACATTCATTAACACATAAACCACAACCAACACAGTTTTCAGCAGAAACTTGAATTCTAAATTTTAATCCAGGTTTAGCTGGTTTTAAATCTACAACACCATTCTTTACAATTTCAGGAGCATTTGCAAGTTCTTCTTCATTTAAAATAAATGGTCTTATTGTAGCGTGTGGACATACAAATGAACATTGATTACATTGAATACAATTTTCTTTGTGCCATAGTGGTACTCTATCAGCAATGCTACGTTTTTCTTTAAAGGTAATATTTTCTTCCATTGTACCATCTAAAAGTTCAAATTCTCTAAATTTAGAAACTGGTAAATTATCTCCATTTAATACGCCAATTTCATTGACATATGAATCAAAATAATCATCTCCAGTTAAGTGAACTTCTTTATTATAAGGAAGTTTGCTCCATTCTGGATCAACTTTAACTTCTCTTAAACCTTCTGTACCTTTATCAATAGCCTTGAAGTTATTTTCAACAATTTCTTGGCCTTTCTTTGAATATGTCTTTTCAGCAAATTTCTTCATCCATTTATTTGCTTCTTCATAAGGCATAATATTTTGATTTAAATAGAAGAAACTAGATTGAAGAATAGTATTAGTATGTCTTCCCATGCCAGTTTCTTGTGCAATCTTATTTGCATCAATTACATAAAATTTAGCATGTTTTGTTGCGAGTTGATATTTTACTCTATTTGGAAGGACAGAAATTAACTTTTCATCATCCATATCAGTATTTAATAAGAAAGTACCGCCTTCACTTAAGTTCTTTAACATATCAAACTTAAATAAATATGTATCTAATGAACAAGAAATAAATGAAGCATTTTCAACATAATATGTACTTCTAATTGGAGTCTTACCAAATCTTAAGTGTGATCTTGTAACACCGCCAGCTTTTCTTGAGTCATAAGCAAAATATGCTTGTGCATACATTCCTGTTTCATCACCAATAATTTTAATACTTGATTTATTAGCACTAACTGTACCATCGCTACCAAGACCATAGAATAAACAAGATGTATAATCACCTTTAATATGGTAATTTTGATCAACTGGAATACTTAAATTAGTAACATCATCTTCAATACCAACGGTGAAGTTGTGATGAGGTTTATTATTTAAGAAATCATAAACTGATTTAATATGTTTTGGTTGAGTATCTTTACTAGATAAACCATATCTACCACCGAATACTTCAACATTATTAATACCTTCTTTATTTAATGCAGCAACTACATCCATATAAAGAGGTTCACCAATAGAACCGCTTTCTTTTGTTCTATCTAAAACAGCAATTTTCTTAACTGTTTTTGGAAGCTTATTAACTAAATGAGAAGAACTAAATGGTCTATATAAGTGAACTTTAATTAAACCAACTTTTTCTCCTTTAGCAAGTAAATCATCAATTACTTCTTTAGTAGTTTCAGTAACACTACCCATAGCAATAATGACTCTATCAGCATCTTTTGCACCATAATAAGTAAATGGAGCATATTCTCTGCCGGTTAATCTTGTAGCTTCTTTAAAATATTTATCGGCAACTTCAATTACATGATCAAATTCTTTATTTTGAGCTTCTCTTGCTTGGAAATAAATATCATCATTTTCAGCACCACCTCTTGTAACTGGGTGAGTATGTGGGTTTAAAGCTCTTGCTCTGAAAGCTTCAACCTTATCCCAAGGCATTAATTTTTTCCATTCTTCAGAATCAACAAATTCAACATTTTGAATTTCATGGCTTGTTCTAAATCCATCAAAGAAATGGCAAACAGGAATACTAGAATCAATAGCAATTAAATGTGCTACACTTGCTAAATCAGCAACTTCTTGAACGGAGTGAGAACAAAGCATTGTAATACCAGTTTGTCTAATAGCATAAATATCTTGATGATCACCAAAGATAGATAATGCTCTTGTAGCTAAACTTCTAGCACTTACATGTAATACTGCTGGAAGAAGTTCTCCACACCATTTGTAAATGTTTGGAATCATTAATAATAAACCTTGGCTTGCAGTATATGTTGTTGCAAGTGAACCAGCTTGTAAAGCACCGTGGACTGCACCAGAAGCACCACCTTCAGATTGCATTTCAACGACTTTTACAGTGTCATTAAAGAAATTTAATTTTCCTTGGCTTGCATAAACATCAACAAGTTCAGCCATAGGAGATGATGGAGTAATAGGATAGATACCAGCAACTTCTGTAAACATATAAGATGTTAAAGCAGCAGCTGTATTTCCATCACAGGATAATTTTGTCTTTTTAATTTCTGACATTCTAAAACACCTCTTTTATAAATAACATAAATATTATATATTTATAACTTTCTTTTTTGAATTAAAATCTTAATGGTTTATTAAATTCTAGTATGTCTCTTTTATTAAGGTCCGTTTCAATTCAAATAAATTAAACAAGAACAATGACATTAATGAAAAGATTAAAAAAATCAAATTAATAACTTTTAATTTAATCACTCTATTTAATAAAATTTATTGCAATTCCTGAATATTTTTTAATTTAAACATCAAAGTATAAAATTTATAGAATATAAAATTGAATAAAATTAAAATGTTTAAATAAAAAAGTTTATCATTAAAAATGGATTACTTTTTTTCCAATTACTCAGAATAATTTAATTTATAATAAAAATCTATTGCGCTAACAAATCCTTTTTTGTCACCAATATCAAATCTTTTTCCATCTATAACACAAGCGCAAATTGAATTATTGTCATTTAAACACATTTTAAAAGCATCGGTTAATTGATATTCATTGTTCTTTCCTGGCTTAAGTTTTTCAATATAATTAAATAAATTATTTTTTATAATATATCTTCCTATTATTGCATAATCACTTGGTGCATCTTCAATTTTTGGTTTTTCTACTAAATCAGACAATCCAAAAACACTTCCTTTAATATTTGATTTAGGAGCAACTATTCCATACTTATTAACCTTATCGTGATCAACTTTTTGAACTCCAATAATATTAGAATCATACTTTTCATAAGCATCAATTAATTGTTTTAAAGCAGGAACACCATCACTATAAATTAAATCATCGCCTAAAATAAGTGCGAAATCTTCACCATTTATTTCTTGTTTTGCTACGTACAAAGCATTGGCAAGGCCAATTGGCTTTTCTTGAAGAACGAATTTAATTTTTACAAGTTCAGCTATTTCTTTAATTTCATTTGCTTCTTTTAATTTTCCATCTGAAATCAAAATATTTTCTAATTCTATATTTCTTTTAAAATAATCTTCTATTTCTGGCTTTGATTTTGAAACAATTATAATAACTTCTTCAATTCCACTGTTTTTAGCT
>JADIMN010000030.1 GCA_017694735.1 Candidatus Alectryobacillus merdavium | reverse complement strand
AATATAAATAAAATAAAAAATATTATATAAATAAAAACATTAAAACCTAAGTTTAAAAACATTATGCAAGTTCTAAAGCAACTTCAATCATTTTTGCTAAACCAGTTTGTCTTTCTTCTGGTGTTAGTTTTTTCTGAGTTGCAAAGTGGTCTGTAACACTTAATAAAGTTAAAGCTTTCTTTTTAGCTTTCATAGCTTCTAAATATAAGCCATAAGCTTCCATTTCAACAGCTAAAATACCAAATTTTTCAAAAGATGAATAAATACCATTTTCATCATAAAATATATCACTGGATAAAATATTTCCAACTTTATATCTATAGCCTTTTTTCTCAATTTCTTCTACTGCTTTTCTTGTTAAAGAAAAATCAGCACCAGCACTTAAAGTGCCGTTAATTCCAAATCCTTTAGCATAATTAGAATCAGTTGATGCAACACTTCCAACAACAATATCTAATAAGTCTAAGTCAGTATCGTTAGTTCCACAAGTTCCAACTCTAATTATATTTTCTACTCCATATTCGTTAAATAATTCATGAGAATATATTGCAATACTTGGAATTCCCATTCCAGAAGCCATAACACTAATTAATTTATTATTTTTTGTATATCCAGTATAAGCAAGAATACCTCTAACATCATTTACAAGTTTATAATCATGTAAAAAGTTTTCCGCAATCCATTTTGCTCTGTTTGGATCTCCAGGCATTAATACAGTTTTTGCAAAATCACCTTTATTTGCTCTATTGTGTGGGGTTGACATATTTTTTCTCCTTTTTTCTAAAACAAAATTATTAAATAATATTATTCAATTATTATCTTATTATTAATTATAGCATCGATTGCTTTATTAAAATTTTCTTTTGTCATTTTATGACTTAAAGTTGGTAAGTTATCTAATTTAAAAAATCCAACGCTTGCAATTTCATGGTCATGAGTATGATTATCTTTAATTAATCTACCTTCAAAAATTAATGCATATTCTGGAATAAAAACATTGTCTTTTAAAGGTAAACAATTAATAATACCAGCAAACTTAACAATTTCAACATCTACTCCAGCCTCTTCTTTGACCTCTCTTATAGCAGCTTGCTTTGGAGAATCATATAAATCAGCCCAACCACCTGGAATAGAATATCCCATATCCTTTTTTTCTTGAACTAATAATATTTCATCCCTTGTTTCATTAAGAATAACAACTCTAACAGATACATTTGGAGTAGGATAAATATTTCTTTCAAAAAAATTTGGACGATCTAATTTTAAATCCATAAAGTGCTCAAGAGCAGATTCACTTAACTCTTGTACTTTTTTATAGTCTTCAATTGCGTAAGCATCATAGGAAAAAGTTAAACCGATTTTTGCAATTGAAAGCATTTTAATTAAATAATCATAAAAAAATTTATCATTAGGATTTTTAATATCCATTATAAATTCTCCATTGTTTCACTAAACATTCTCTTAAAAGAATCTAAAGGTACTGCTTCAATTCCACCATCAACAGCAATTGAAACTCTTCCGGTTTCTTCACTAACTACAACTGTAACACTATCGCTTACTTCACTAATTCCAATAGCAGCTCTATGTCTAGAACCGTATTTTCCATTTAATGGTTTTGTTGTTAAAGTATAATAAACGCTTGCTTTAATAATTTTGTCATCTTTTATAATTACAGCTCCATCATGAAGTCTGGTGCCAGGATAAAATATTGTTTCTAACAATTCTTGAGAAACATCACATTTTAAAGACACACCATTTTTAATTAAATATTTTAAATCATCATTTCTTTGAAAAGTAATAATAGCTCCAGTTTTACTTCTTGATAAACTTTTAACGGTTTTTTCTATAACATCATATAATTCTTCTTTATTGAAAATTTTACTAACTTCTGGTTTTCCTTTTTTTGCCTTTGGAGCATTTGGATTTTTAAATGCAAAAAACTTTCTTAGAGAACCTAAATTTATAAAAACAACTAATAAAATAAATGAAGCATACAATGCACTTAACAAATAAAAAACATAATTATATTCATTGTATAAGAAAGTTATTATTAAAATTAGAACAATCGCACATCCTCCAGCAAAAGAGGTAAGAGCAACTTTCTTTGATAAAAATCCAATTGTAACAGTAATAAATATTAAAAATAGTATTAATAAACAATACTCGATTATAAATCCAGTTTCACTAAATTGATAAAAATCAGCCATATTATTTACACTAAGTGTGTCTAAAAAATTCATTTCCGGCCCTCCTATCAATTATTCTATCATTTTATATATAAAATACATATAATTTTTAATTATAAATTAACAAAATAATAGTCATTTCTCGTATATTTTTAAACTACGACAATTCTATTTTCTTATTATACAAATTATAGTAAAACCCTTTCTTTTTTAATAATTCATCTTTATTTCCACGTTCAATTATTTTACCTTTTTTTAAGACCAATATAGCTTTTGCATTTTCAATTGTTGAAAGTCTATGAGCGATTACTAAAACGGTTCTATTTTCCATTAAGATATCCATACCTTTTTCAATAAGTTTTTCTGTTCTAGTATCGACATTACTTGTTGCTTCATCTAATACAAGTACTGGTTTTTGACTTACTGCTGCTCTTGCAATTGAAAGAAGTTGTCTTTGTCCTTGGCTTAAATTTGTACCATCATCATATAAAATTGTGTTATAACCATCCTTTAATTTTTCGATAAATCTATCTGCTCTAACAAGTTTAATAGCGGCAATAACATCTTCATCACTTGCCTTAAGTCTAGAAAATCTAACATTATTTAAAATAGTATCATTAAACAAGTGAGTATCTTGTAAAACCATCGAAATAGAGCGTCTTAAACTAGATTTGGATATATCTTTAATATTTATTCCGTCGTATAAAATTTCACCGCTTTGTATTTCATAAAATCTAGTAATTAAGTTTATAATTGTAGTCTTACCAGCTCCAGTAGATCCAACAAAAGCAATCTTTTGACCTGGTTTGGCATACAAAGAAATATCATTTAATATTACTTTTTTATCATTATAACCAAAAGTAACATTATTAAACCTAATATCACCTTTTAAAAGCACTAGTTTATAAGCTTTATTGCTATTTTTTTGTGGAATCATCCATGCAAAATGTCCTGTATATTTATTACTTAAAAATATATGATTTTTATAAACATTTACATTAACAAGAGTAACATTTCCTTTATCTTCTCCTTTTTCTAAATCCAAGAATTCAAATATTCTTTCACATCCAGCAAAAGCAGATAAAATAGAATTAATATGAGAAATAAATAAGTTAAATGGCTGAGCAGATTGCCTTACATATACTAAATATGAAGAAAACATACCAAAACTTATTAATGAATTAATAGCAAAAAATACACCAACAACTGCGGATATAGCGAAGTTTAAGTAACTTAAAGATACAATAAAAGGAGTATTTAATTGTGTGTGATATATTGCTTTTTCAGAAGCTTCTTTTAAGTTTTTGTTATGAACATTAAACTGTGTAAGATTTTCTTCTTGATGATTAAATATTTTTTCCTCTTTTATACCTTTTATATGTTCTTCTATAAAACTATTTATTTTTGCTAAGCAATATTGGTTTTTATCATAATACTTTTTACATATTTTAGAGTTAACAACCATATAAATAAGCATTAAGATAACAAAAACATAAACTATAAGCGCCAGATAAATATTTATTACTAATAAAAATACCATGGTTCCAATAATCATGCATAAACTATTGAATATGTTAACAATTGAATTGTTTAAACATTCATTTAATGTATCAATATCATTTGTATAATATGACATTATCTCACCATGAGTTTTATTATCAAAATACTTCATTGGTAAATCTTGCATATGTTTAAACATATCGCTTCTTATTTTTTTAATAATTTGTTGAGAAATAAAAATATTGTATCTAGTATAAAATAATGTACTAGCTGCTCCAAGTAAATATATACTAGCAAGTAACAAGATATCATAAATTAAATCAACATAATTATCAAAAGCGACGGCCGTGTCTATAACGATACTTAAGTAATATGTTCCAAATACATTTGCAAAAGCACTAAAAATAGCTGCAAAAATAACTATAGCAACTTTTAATCTATAACCTTTAAAATAACTTAACAATCTTTTAAGCGTCTTTTTTGAATTTTTTGCTCTTGAACGATTTGATTTATCAATCATTTTAATTTTCTCCGTGTTGTAATTGGTGTATCTCTTTATAAATATTATTGTTTTCTAATAGAAATTTATGACTACCAACTCCACTAATTCTTCCATTATCTAAAACAATTATCTTATCTGCACTCATTACACTAGTAATCTTTTGAGAAATAATAATTTTTGTAGTTTGCTTTAATTTAGTTTTTAAATTAAAAATTACATTACATTCAGTAATTCTATCAAGAGCACTAGTAACATCATCTAAAATTAATATTTTTGGTTTTTTAATAATAGCTCTTGCAAGACAAATTCTTTGTCTTTGACCACCAGATAGTTTATCTCCGCCCTGTCCAACATCTGTATTAATATTATCCTGTAAGGAGTTATATACAAAATCATAACTACATGACAATTTTAAAGCTTCGTTAATATCATCTATAGAAGCATCCTTTTTACCCCACAATAAATTATCTTTAATACTGCCTTTAAATAAAACATTATTTTGTGGCACTAAAGAAATAGAATCTCTTAAATTATATAAAGAATAATCTTTGATATTATTTCCACTAATTTTAATGCTTCCCTCACTTACATCATAAAATCTTTCAATTAAATTTATAAGACTACTTTTAGAACTGCCAGTTTCTCCAATTATTCCAACTGTTTCACCACTTTCAACACTAAAGTTTAAATTATTTAAAACATTAAAATCATTTTTACTATATTTAAATGAAACATTACTAAATTGTATGCTTCCATCTTTTACAATAAGATTAGATGATTTATTGTCTATAATATCACTTTCTTCATTTAATAAGGCTAAAACCCTTTCTGCGCTTGCATTACTTCTTGAAATCAACATAAAAACATTTGATAACATCATAAGTGTATTTAAAAGTTGTAAAACGTAAGATAAAAAGCTTGTTAAAGCTCCAACTTTAATACCACCAACTGAATGCAGAGTACCGCCAAAATATAAAATCATAACAATAGTAAAATAAATTACAATTTGCATAATTGGAGCATTTAAAGCAATTGTTTGAAATCCTTTTTTACTAATTGAATATAACTCATAATTTATTTCTTCATATTTTCCAATTTCATAATCTTTTCTAACATATGATTTTATAGTTTTAATACCAATTATATTTTCTTGAACAATTCTATTTACCTTATCATAAGTTTTTTGAATAATGCTAAACATCGGTCTAACTTTTCTTAAAACTAAATATAACAAAACTGCTAAAATTGGCATTATAACAACAAAAACAAGAGCAAGTTGCCAAGACATAACAAATGATAAAACAATTGAAAAAACCATCATTAATGGCGCTCTTAAAAAAGGTCTCATGCCTTGAGTTACAACGTTTTGAATTGTTGCAACATCTGTTGTTAATCTTGTTATTATTGAATTAGTTCTAAACTTATCAAAATTATTAAATGAAAAGCTTTGAACTTTTTTATATTGTTCTTCTCTAATCTTAGCAGCTAAGCTTGTTCCAACTTTAGCAACATATTTAGCGAAAAATATTCCCGAGACAAAAGCAAGAATACCACATACAACCATTACTCCTGCAATTATATAAATAATTTCTAAATTATAGCCGATTATTTCTTCCTGTTGATTTGTAATTAAGCCCTGATCGATTAAGATGCTTGATAAAAAAGGAACAATAATTTCTAAGCCCGATTCAAGAAAAATAAATAAAATTCCTAAAAATACATCTTTTTTACAATCTTTTAAGTACTTAAATAATTTAAAAACCATTACTTTTTATAGACCTGAAAAAAATCTTCTCCTAATTTATATGTATCATCTAATATTAATAAACCTCGTTTGTTTTGGTCATTAGTCAAATTAAGTTCTCTTTCACTGCAACACATTCCATAACTTTCATAGCCAAGTAATTTTCCTTTTTTAATTAAACTTCCATCAAACATTGTAGTTCCAATTGTTGCAACAACAACGACGGCACCGATTGAAACATTACTTGCACCACACACAATATCTAAAACTTCACTTCCAATATCAACCTTTAATAAGTGAAGATGACTAGATTCTGGATGTTCTTCTAATTCGATTATTTTTCCAATTTTAAAACCTGACTCTTTTTTATAAGGTAAAATAAAATTAAATTTTTTTAATCTAGAATTAATTACATCTATAAACTGATCATTTGGAAGAGGAATTAACCCTGTAGATTTTATTT
>JADIMN010000029.1 GCA_017694735.1 Candidatus Alectryobacillus merdavium | reverse complement strand
TTTCTATCAAGTAATGCTCAATTTAAGAACTAACGAAGGTTTAGATTTAAATTATATAAAACAAAATTTTAATGTTGATTTCTATGAAGAACACTTCGAAACTATAAATTTGCTTATTAAAAATAATTTTTTAATAAAAAATAATAACAAAATAGTTTGTACAGATTCTGGATTTTACGTCTTGGACTCACTTTTAGAAAAATTATTATAATTTTTAGCACTTTTTTGTTGACAGTGCTAATTTATATATTTATAATGTTTTTAGCATTCGAGAATAATGAGTGCTAGAAAGGTAAAATTATGGATCGAAGAGACGATGTATTAAGAATGATTGTTGAGACATTTATTGAAACCGCCTCTCCAGTCGGTTCTAAAAGTTTAATTGAAAAATACAATCTAAATATTAGCAGTGCTACTATTAGAAATGTCATGCAAGAACTAGAAAATGAGGGTTATATCGAAAAACCTCATACATCGGGCGGACGTATTCCTAGTACTAAAGGTTATCAATATTACATTGATAATTTAAGAAAATCTAACATTGATTCTGATGTTAAGTATAAACTTCAAACTATGCTAGACAATAGATTGAAGAGTGTACAAGAAATACTTTCCAAATCGTGCGAAGTTCTATCGCAAATGACAAATATGGCTTCAATTATCTTAGGAAACAGCGATATGGAAGAGAGTCTTGCTTCTCTTCAATTAGTTCCTATCTCAAATAATTCATCTACTGTAATATTTGTTACAAGTAAGGGAAAAGTTGTTAATAAAACATTCTTCTTTGATGAAAATTTGAGATTATCAGATCTTCAAAAGTGTGTTGATATATTAAGCAAAAGACTTGTTGGAACAAAAATTTGTGAAATTAAAGACAAATTAGATGTTATTAAACCAATAATTCAAGACTATTTGATTGATGGTGATTTAATGTATCAAAGCTTGTTGTCAACGCTGTCGTCGTTAACTAATAGTAAAGTTATTATTTACGGAAGAGAAAAACTTCTTGAACAGCCTGAATTTAACAACGATCCTAATGATATTAAAACTCTCATTAAGTTACTCGAATCCCCAGATTTCTTTAAAGATATAACTGACGAAACTTTAAAGAGCAATGGTATTAGCGTAAAAATCGGAAACGATCAATCTCAATATAAAAATATTTCTATATTGTCTGCGAAAGTTGATCTTCCTGGCGCTAGAGATAATATTATTAGTTTAATAGGCCCTGTAAGGATGGATTATAGCAATGCAATATCTATTCTAAAAGGTTTAATAAATGAAATTGACATTAAATATAATAAGAAGGAGGGTGGAAGCGATGAGTGAAGAAATAAAAGAAAACGTTGAAATAAAAAATGATGAAGATACTTCGGCTTGTAAAAAAGAGAAGAAAATATCTATTTCCAAGTACGAAGCATTAAAGGAAGAAAATGCTAAATTATTAAAAGCTGTAGATGATTGGAAAAATAAATATTATCTATCATATGCAGACATGGATAATTTGCGTAAATCAATTGAAAAAGATCATAGAGAAGCTTTAAAGTATCGTGCTAGCGGCTTTATTGAAAAACTTCTTCCTGCCTTAGATAGCTTTAATTTAGCATTGAAAGCTGAACCAAAAACTGAAGAAATGAAAAATTTCTTACAAGGATTTAGCTTTATATATACAAATTTGATTAATGTCTTAAAAGATGAAGGCGTTAGTGAATTAGAACCTAAAATAGGTGATAAATTTGATGAAAGATTTATGCACGCTATTGATACCATTGAAAGCGATGGTGAAGAAAATCTGGTCGCTAAAGTTTATGCAAATGGTTATAAATTACATGATCGTTTGATTAGAACTGCAATGGTTTATGTAACAAAGCATAAACAAGAAGAAACTGATAAAAACGAAGAAAATAAAGAAAATAATTAAGGAGGATTTTATATATGGCAAAAGAAATTATTTTAGGAATCGATCTTGGAACAACTAACTCTGTTGTTTCATATTTACAAGCTGATGGAAAGGTTAAAGTTATTCCAAATCCAGAGGGAACAATGACTACACCTAGCGTAGTTGCTTTTAAAGCTAATGGTGAAGAAATTGTTGGAAACGCTGCTAAAAGACAAGCAATAACTAATCCAGATACTGTTTCATCCATTAAAAGAAAAATGGGTACATCTGAAAAAGTTCATGTTGGATGTTTAAATAAAGATTTTACTCCACAAGAAATTTCAGCAAAAGTTTTAGCTTATATGAAATCTTATGCTGAAAAAAATATCGGCCACAAAGTTGATAAAGCTGTTATTACTGTACCAGCATATTTTAACGATGCTCAAAGACAAGCAACAAAAGACGCAGGAAAAATTGCTGGTTTAGATGTTGTAAGAATTATTAATGAACCAACCGCTGCTGCTTTAGCATATGGTCTTGAGAATTCACAAAAAAGCGAAACAATCCTTGTTTTCGACTTAGGTGGTGGAACACTAGATGTTTCTATTCTTGACATTGGTGATGGTACATTTGAAGTTGTCGCTACAAGCGGTGATAATAGACTTGGTGGAGACGATTGGGACAACGCTATCGCTAAATGGATACACGATCAAATCAAAGCTCAATTTAATATAGATATTAACGATAAGATGGCTCAACAAAGATATAAAGATGCAGCTGAAAAGGCTAAAATCGAATTATCTAGTAGTGTTGAAACCACAATTTCATTACCATTTATTGGTATGAATGCAAATGGTCCTATTAACTTTGAAGCTACTCTTACAAGAGCAAAATTTGAAGAGTTAACAAAAGACTTACTTTATAGATGTGAAGGACCTATTCAAAAAGCAATGGCTGATGCAAAAATTACTCCAGATGATTTAGGTGAAGTATTACTTATCGGTGGAAGTATTAGAATGCCAGCTGTTCAAGAATTAGTTAAAAGATATACAAGAAAGACACCAAACTTAAGTGTTAATCCTGATGAAGCAGTAAGTATTGGTGCTGCTATTCAAGGTGGTATTGTTAGTGGTGATGTAAAAGATGTTGTTTTACTTGATGTTACTCCTTTAACATTAGGTATTGAGACAATGGGTGGTGTTATGACTCCATTAATCAATAGAAATACAACTATTCCAACTACTAAATCTCAAATTTTCTCTACAGCAGCAGATAATCAACCTGCAGTTGACATTATGGTTTATCAAGGTGAAAGACCAATGGCAAGAGATAATAAGTTACTTGGACACTTCCAATTAAATGGTATTAAACCTGCAAGAAGAGGTGAACCAAGAATTGAAGTTACTTTCTCAATTGATGTTAATGGTATTGTAAAAGTTAGTGCTAAAGATTTAGATACTAATAAAGAACAAGAAATAACCATTACTGGATCTAATGGATTAAGTAAAGAAGATATCGATAGAATGGTTAGAGAAGCTGAAGAAAACAAAGAAGCTGACGATAAGAGAAAAGAAGAAGCTGAATTAAGAAATAAAGCTGAACAATATATTAATTCAATTGATCAAGGATTAGCTGAAAAAGGTGATTCAATTGACCAAAATCAAAAAGATCAAACTATTAAGCTAAGAGATGAATTAAAAGAAGCTCTTGATAAAAACGATATGGATACTTTAAGAAGTAAGATTTCTGATTTAGAAAGAGCTGCTGAATATATGGCACAAGCTCAGGGAAATCCTTCTGCATCTCAAACTACAACAAACACTTCTGATAATTCTAATCAAAATACAGAAGCAAAAGATGATGTAATCGATGCTGATTTTACAGATAAAAAGTAGTTAATATAAAAAATTAAGGGCCAATATTATATTTGGTCCTTAATTTTAATTAAGGAGGAAGTAGTATGGCAGAAAATAAAAGGGATTATTATGAAGTGCTTGGAGTTTCTAAAACTGCTACAAAAGAAGAAATTAAGAGTGCTTATCGTAAACTTGCAAAAGAATATCACCCTGATAATAACAAATCACCAGATGCTGAGAAAAAATTCATGGAAATTCAAGAAGCATATGATGTTTTAAAAGATGACCAAAAGCGTAAAACATATGATCAATTTGGACATGCTGCTTTCGAACAAGGTGGATTTGGTCCAAATAATGGCAACCCATTTGGAAATTCTTCTGGTTTTGGATTTGATTTTGATGGTGACTTAGGCGACATTTTTTCTCAATTTATGGGTGGTGGAAGAAGAAGACGTAATCCTGAAGGCCCAATTAAAGGAAATGATGTTTCGCTAAGAATTAAAATTTCTTTTATGGATGCTATTTTAGGAAGAAGCGTTACAATTCCAGGCTTTCAATACTATAAATCATGTCATTCGTGTAATGGAACAGGCGCTAAAAATGGCAATGATTTTGTAACTTGTCCACATTGTAATGGAAGTGGACGTATAAAAAAACAAGTAAGAACTTTGTTTGGAATAATGGAATCTGAACAAGCTTGTCCATATTGTAACGGAACCGGTAAGATGATTAGGAATAAATGTCCTGATTGTAATGGAAATGGCTATGTAAAAGTAAAAGAAGATTTACTAGTGAAAATACCTGCTGGAATTAATAATGGTCAACAAATTAAAGTAAAAGAAAAAGGTGACAGAGGTATAAATGGTGGACCTAATGGTGACTTGTATGTAGAAGTAATCGTTCAAGAACATAATGTATTTAAGAGAGATGGAAATGATATTCATATTGAAATACCTCTTGATATTGTTGATGCTGCATTAGGAACAACTATTGATATACCAACGGTTTATAAGGAAAGCGTTAGTCTTAAAATACCTGCAGGAATTCAAAATGATAATGTTTTAAGACTAAAAGGTGAAGGTGTTAAAGATTTAAGAAGTGGTGTTCCTGGTGATCAATTTGTTCATGTTAATATAAAAACACCTACAATGTTAAATAAAAAACAAAAAGAATTATTAGAAGCATTTAGAAAAGAAGAAACCGATAATGTTTTTAAGAGATTTATTAATTCTTTTAAAAAATAATGTAATTTTAACGAATACATATTAAAATATTAAAAGTTGGGATTATGTATAAATGTAAAAAATGTCATCAAGCTTTAACAAAATTTGATAAAGATATTTGCCCATATTGTGGAACAGTAAGACCATTAGAAGGGCAAAGTGACGAAACACAAGATGTAACTCAAATTATAGAAGCCGAGAATATTAAGAAAGATTTTATTGATTATAAACCTAAAAAATTGTTGGTTTATTCTTTTCTTCTCGGCTTTTTAGGTATATTTGCAGCTCATCTTTTGTATCTTAAAATGTATGTAAAAGCAACGTTTCTATTTTTATCTAACGCATTCTTTATTGGTGCTGGTGGATATTTGTTAAGTTTGCTAAATATAGAAGAATTTTCTTCTATGTATTATCTTTATTGGGTTATAGCAGCAGCGGTGTTGTTTGCTATTTACTTAATTGTAGCTATAACAGTGTTTTTAAAAAAGAATGTTCTTGATAAAGATGGACAAGTCTTAAAATAGCATAATAATAGTACATAACTAGTTAAAATTTAGTAATTTTAATAGTAATTAGTAGTTTTTTAGGAAATATTTATGGAATCAATTAAAAATTTATTAATAAAAAAACAAAAGAAAGTATATAACTATAAAAAGAATAGAGAGTACTCTTTTTATAAAAGACATCGTTATTTACTAAAGTCTTTTCCTCAATACACATCTTTTATTGATATATACAACTCATTTGAAATGATTTGTGCAAATTCAATTATTTACTCTATTTTGAATAAGAAAAAATTAGATGATATATGTAAAGATTTATTCTCAAGTATTTTTTTGAATAATAAATTAACTCCTGAGGAGTTTATAAAGTATTATCAAAGCAGGATCATTGATTTAAGATTCTTCGTATCTAATGATATAAAGGTATATATTCCTATTTTTTCTCACGTTATAAATGAGATTTATTATAAAGAACCTACAAAACTTTTAGAAGTTCCATATAACGAATTATTTTCAAATTATACCAATAATTTGATTGATCCATTTGATACTTATGGACTTAGTTTGTTTGATTCGAATTTTACCAAACTTGTATTAGTTAAAAAATACGATAATAACGCAGTTTTCTATGATTTTGATCTAGCAACTGTTTATATAATAAACGACCAAGGAAGACTTGATTATGAAATCCATTTGTTCGATAAGTGGATGGAAAAAATAAATACTTCGAGAATTCTTGATAGAATTATAAATGTAACCGACGCTTACTTTAGCAATAATAAATCATTGTTTATTGAAAATATGTATACACAAGGGCTAATTTCTCAAAAGATGTTTGAGACATTAAATAAGAAATTTGTTAATGAATAAGATATTTTTAAAATCTCTTGGATGTAAGGTTAATTTATATGAAAACAATTCCATTTTTGAAATATTTTCCAAAAATGGTTTTATTTTTGATGAAAAAGATCCTGATGTTTGTGTTATTAATACTTGTAGTGTAACCTCTATTTCTGATAGAAAATCTAGAAAATTTATAAATTATTATAGAAAATTATTCCCAAAAGCAGTTTTAATAGTTGTAGGGTGCTATGTTCAAGGTATTGATGATGCTCAATATAGCTCTATAAATTGCGATATAATAATTGGCAATTCGTATAAATCTAAAATATACGATTTATATAAAGAATTTTTAATAGAAAAAAGAAAAATAATTAGAGTCGAAAAAACTCTTAAAAAGATAAAATATGATGAAATCGCTTTTTTAAAAAATTTTAGTCATACTCGTGCTTATGTAAAAATACAAGATGGATGTGACAAGTATTGTTCTTACTGTTTAATTCCATATATAAGATTGAGAAGTAGATCAAGAAATAAAGAAAATATTTTTTGCGAGATTGAAAACTTATTAAACAATAATTTCAAAGAAATAGTTTTAACTGGAATTGATGTTTCAAGTTATGGTCTTGATTTATATTCAAATTATACTTTTTCTGATTTGCTAGAGGAAATTTTAAACAAATTTCCAAATTTATATCGTATTAGAATATCATCAATTGAAGAAAGTATGATAGATGATAAATTTTTACATTTATTAAAAGATGATAGAGTAGCGAAACATCTCCATTTATCTCTTCAAAGTGGAAGTGATTTTGTATTAAAAAAGATGAATAGAAGATATGATTCATGTTCGTTTTATGAAAAAATATCGAAAATATATGAATCTGTTCCAGATATAAATATGACAACTGATGTAATAGTTGGATTTCCTGGAGAAACAGAAGAAAATTTTATGGAAACTTATAACTTTGTCAACAAATGTAGATTTAGCAAAGTACATGTTTTTCCTTATTCTGATCGAAAAGGAACGGTAGCTTCAAAACTTACAAATAAAGTAAGTCCTCAAGTTAAAAAAGAAAGAGTCGCTAGATTAATGAACTTGTCAAAAATTCTTGAAGAAGCATATTTAAATAAATTTTTGAATAAAGATTGTTCCTTTTTAATTGAACAATTTGATGAAAAAAATTCATTATATAAAGGACATTCCTCTAATTACTTAGAATTAAATATAAAAGGGGAAAAAGGAAATTATAAAATTAACGAAACATATAATTTTAAAGTTTCTTTTGACAATGTCAAAATCGTGTAAGTCCGTTTCAATCGCAATTTTGAAAAAATATTAAAAAAATGTAAAAAAATATCAACTTTATTAAAAATTGTATTATAATATTTAGGTAAACGAAAGGGGTGATAAATATGGCAGTTCCTGCAAGAAGAACTTCTAAAACAAGAAAAAGATTAAGAAGAACACATTTTAAATTAGAAAGTACTACATTAGTTAAATGTTCACATTGTGGAGCTTCAATTCAACCACATACTGTTTGTCCTGAATGTGGTTACTATAACGGTAAACAAGTTCTTAATATTAAGAAAAAAAGTAAATAAAAGTGGAGAGTAGTATGAATTATTCAAAGTTTATTGATCATACAAATTTAAAACAAGACGCTTCTATAAATGATATTAAAACATTATGTGAAGAAGCAATCAAATTTGATTTTATGTCTGTATGCATTAATCCTTGTTTTGTAAAATATGCTCATGATGTATTACTTGATAGTGAAGTTAAAGTTTGTACTGTAATTGGTTTTCCATTAGGTGCAAATACTACTAAAACAAAAGTATATGAAACAAAACAAGCTTTAAAAGATGGTGCTGATGAAATTGATATGGTAATTAATGTATCAGCATTAAAAGATAAAAAGTATGATTATGTAAAAAACGAAATCTCAAAAATTAAAAAAGTTTGTAAGAATAAAATATTAAAAGTAATCTTAGAAACTTGTCTATTAACTGATGAAGAAATTGTTAAAGCATGTGAATTATCCTTGGAAGCAAAAGCTGATTTTGTAAAAACATCAACTGGCTTTTCAAAAGGTGGCGCTACTGTCGAGGCTGTTGCATTAATGCGTAAGACTGTTGGCGACAAATGCGGAGTTAAAGCAAGTGGTGGTGTAAAAACTTTTGAAGATATGCAAAAAATGATAGATGCTGGAGCTTCAAGAATCGGAACTTCATCAGGTGTTAAATTACTTGAAAAATAAATTTCATTTAGTGTAAAATTTTTGATTGGAAGGTGGTGAAAACGTGCCAAAAGTTATCGTTCGTGAAAACGAAAATTTAGATGAAGCTTTAAGAAGATTCAAAAGACAAGTAAATAAAGCTGGAATTTTGCAAGAATCTAGAACTGTCTCTTATACTCATCTGACGCTGCCGACGATACGGCGT
>JADIMN010000028.1 GCA_017694735.1 Candidatus Alectryobacillus merdavium | reverse complement strand
TTCTTTTATCGATAATGATATTAATTTAACTGCTGGTGGTCCCTTACGAACAGATACACAAGCTATGATGCTTCCATATTTAGAGAATCATCCAGCTAATATTTATGATAATATTGTTCAGTTATGTGACTTATTTTGTTTAGAGACTGGATATACGACAGTAGAGAAGAGAATGTTAGATATTTCTATGCGTAAAGGTGTGTTTTCTAATTCTTTGGAACATTTTCATAGCGTTTTAAATTTAAAAGCTAGAATAGAGGAGCAATTGAACTGTTCTTTATATGATTTATTTCCTGAAATTTCAAAGGAAGATATTAATCATATTAGTGAAGATCATGAGCAGTTAGAAAAAAATTTAGTTGTTCCAATGATAAAAAAGAAATAGTTTTTATGTCAATAATTTAGGAAAATGTCCCAAAAAAAACTAAACATTAACGAAAAAATAAATTTATAATTTAAGCATACACATGATTAGTGTGTGCTTTTTGTATTTGATCTTTAAACGCTGTTAATCTCCAAGGATGACTCATGGGTGGAATGTATTTTTTCTTTTCACTTTGAACAGGTACTTGTTCAAAGTTTTTAGAAAATCTTTCATTTCTACTAAGTTCTTTTAATTCATAAATTTTATCATCAATGGTAACTAATAAATCTCCATCAAAAGCATTAATAACTAGACATTCAGTTTTAGGCATAAAACACTTTAATTCACTATTTAAATATGGTTGGTAGTATTTATTTTTGTATTTAATGGAATTGCCATTATCTATTTTTCTAGGAGTTAAAACAGCCAATGTGTAATTAATTTTCTCTTTTGATGGAGAGGGCTCAAAGACTGATTGAAACTTTTGGTAATTCATGGCAAATTTACTATTAAACTTAGGTACAAAAACTTCAGTTAAATATTTGTTTGCTTCTTCTATGGTAGTAATACCATTCAGTTTTAATTCATTAACTAATCGTCCTTGAAAAGTGCCATTAGTTCTTTCTATTAATCCTTTGGCTTGTGATACAGATGTAGTTTTTAATTCAATTCCCAGTTGCTTACAAGCATAGCCATATTGTGTTAAAACATCCTTTTCACTAGTTCTTTTATCTGGATTTAAAAGCATATAATTAAATACAGTTCTATTATCAGTTAAAAAGCTATATGGTATACCATAATTTGTTAATATTTGGAATAAAACGTGATAATAACCATTTAGTGTTTCTTCTTTATCAAACCAAGCACCAACGATAGTAGAAGTGGCTTTATCGATAGCTAAATGTAAACAAGATTTAACACCACCAAACCACAGATGAATAGAGCCATCTTGTTCAATTACTTCTCCAAAATATTTAGGTTTCTCACCTCTAGGATGTGAATCCTCTAGTGATATTTCATGGTTAACTATTGTTTCAATTTCTTCATTACTCATAGCCAAATTAATTTTCTTTTCTTGTAATAGTTGTTGTTTTTTAAATTCTTTTTTTGTTCTTCTTCTAGCCTTAGGAGATAATATACCTGCTTTAGATAAAGTCTTATAAACAAAGTTATAAGATACATGAATATTTTCTTCCTCATCTAAATACTCTGTAAAGTGTCTAAAATTAAAGTCTTGATATTTAGTATTATATAGAAGTATAATATTTTCCGAGAAAGACTTATCTAATGTTTTGGTTGGGCATTTACCACGATTACCGTGGACAAAACCAGATTTGCCTTTCTCTTTATAAATAATTATTAGACGATTTACTTGTCTTACTGATATACCGAGTTTTAATGCGACTCGTTTTTTATTTTCTCCATGATCTACTAAATTTTTAATTTCTTCATATTTTCTTTGTTCATTCATTCTTAATTCTACCTTTCTCATTTTCGTCACCTCAAGTGACTTATTATATGTTAACTTTAGGACATTTTCAAAAGTTAACACTTAAGACATTATCATAAGTTAATCATATAGATAATATATCAAACAAATTTTATTTGACTTATGTGCTATTTTATGTTAAAGTTATAAAGCAGAAAGAAAAAGAGCAAAGGAGGAAGTATAATGGCAACTAACGTATCAAATAGAACAGGAAATGTTAAAAACTTAAGAGCTCACTCTTTAAGAGCTACAAAAAAAAGACAAAAATTAAATTTACAAATTGTAAGACTTGCTGATGGAACAAAAGTAAGAATGTCAACTAAAGAAAAAAGAGAATTATTAAAAAATGCTAAAGCTGCTTAATCGCAGTTTTTTTATTGTAATTTAAAAAAAGAAAGGACATCAAATGACGCCCTATTTTTATTATTGACAAGTATATCCAAGCGCCATAAGACGTTGTTGAATAATATCTTTCGTATCAGTATTTACAAACTCTACATTAGCAAACGTATTACTAGTATGAAGTGGTGTTAAAGTCGCTGGATTAAAAGTAGTAAAATCTACAGATAATTTAGCAGTATAACCATCTACAATAGTAGGATCTGTACTAGCAGTAGGTACTTTTTCTAAAGTATATCCTACTATTGGCGTTTGCATTAAATTAGTAATTGAAGTATCAAGAGTAACAATACTACTAGGAGTTTGTGCAACTGGTGCACTTACCTTAATATCAGAAGTTTTTTGATAATTTGCTAAAGTACCAAGTTCTTGAAATTGAAAAGTATAAGTAGTTGTTACCAAAGTAGCATCTTCTGGATTAACTTGACTCATAGAGCAAGATAAACTATTAGCTTGAACTTCAGTAGCATTAACATCAACGTCACTAGATGCATCTTCTTGACGTTGT
>JADIMN010000004.1 GCA_017694735.1 Candidatus Alectryobacillus merdavium | reverse complement strand
AAATTATACCAATGAATGATATAGTTAAAGATATTGATATTAAAGAAGATGGAAATACATTTAAAGAAAACTCTGCAATTAAAGCATTTTCTTTGCAAAAACATACTAATTTACCAATTTTATCAGATGATTCTGGAATAATTATTAATTTTTTAGGAAACAATTTACCTGGTATTTATTCCCATAGAATGGCACTTGAAAACGGCGGACAAGATAATTTTAATAATATATTAATTGAAAAAGCATCACATAATAGCGATAATTCAGCACATTTCGAATGCTGTCTTTGTTTTATTTTAAATAATAAAGATTATTATTGCTATGGAAGAGCTGATGGATACATAATAACAGAAAAACTTGGAAACAATGGATTTGGTTATGATCCAATTTTTTATTCGCTAGAAGCAGGAAAAACTTTCGCTCAATTAAGCGAAGAAGAAAAAAACAAGGTCTCGCATCGAGCAAAAGCACTGCAAAACCTTGTTATTTTATTAAAAGAATTAAATTTTATTTAATTTTTGAATAACTATTTAAACTAGCTAAAGTTCTTTTTCTCATTATTACAAAAATAATATAAATAACTGCAAAGGCAGCTATTGAAATACCTAATATAGTATATCCAATATATTTAGGTTCAACTGTAAAGCTTAAAATTGCTCCAACTAAAGCTAAAACACAACATAAAATTAAGGCAACAAAAATATAAATATAATTTTTAGCTGATGTATTAACTCTAAAAACATTAAAGTCTTGAACATCATTATAATCATCGATATTAAATTCACTATATTTTATATCTTTTCCATTTAAATGAAATATAACACTATCTTTATTAACATCATTATCGTATGAGACTACTTCTTTGTTTAATATAATCTTTTTTAGATCATCAAAACTTTTTTCCATAATCTCTTTTTCAACAAAAATTGATTCATGATATTCTTCACTTGTAAATAAAGCTACATTTTCAAAAATTAGTTTATATAAATAATATAAATCCATTAAATCTTTATAAATTATTTCTTTTTCCTTTTCGTTGCATGATTTTAAAAAGGAAACTAAATGAAGTTGAAAATAATTTATACTTGTGTATATTTGTTCAAAGAAATGGCCTAATCTAATATATGTAGTTGAATCAAGAGTTAAATCTAAAGAATTAAAAGTTGTAATAAATTCTTGAAAGTAAGTATCTTTAAAAGATGATTTTTTAATTCCATTAATTAACATACCACAAGCAGCATCCAAATCATTTGGAATAAAAGTTAATATTTCTTTATAAACATTGAATGCTTCTTTAAAACTATATGCATTGCTTTCATAAGACTCAGCATTTCTTCTAAGTTTTGCAATATAAGTAGCAGTATATTTTTTTAAATCTAAAACTTGGAATGTTTTTTGGCACTCATGACAAGTAGCTATATCATAAGCATCATCAATTTCAATAGCGCTTTGACACTCTGGACAAATAACCTTAACTTTCATTTTAATCCTTAATTAAAGTTCCAAAAACTTCACCACTACATGCTGCAGCATTAGATTCATCTGTATCAATATGCATAGCAAGTGAATATTTATCACTAACTCTTATAACAACATCATCAAAAACAAGAGATCTACCAGTACCTTCAATTTTAACTTTAACAATGTCTCCATTATTAACGCCAAATTCCTCAGCATCCTTTAAAGTCATATGAATGTGTCTTTTAGCTACAATTAAACCTTCACTTAGATCAACTTCTCTACCATTTTCAGGATTTACAATTTTAATGGCACCACTGCCCTTAACATCGCCACTTTCTCTAACAGGAGCGCTTGCACCAAGAGTTCTTGTATCAGTTAGAGATACTTCAACTTGATTAACACTTCTTACTGGTCCTAAAATTGAAACATTAGCAATACTTTTTTTAGGTCCAACAAGATTTAATCTAGTTGTTGATACATATTGACCAGGTTGACTTAACATTTTTTTAGGTGTTAACTCAAATCCCTCGCCCATTAAATATTCAAGAGTTTCTTTAGTAAGATGAATATGTCTTGCACTTGTTTCGACTAAGATTTTTTTCATATTAATTCTCCTTTATAACCTTAAATATTATAATACTTTGCTTTATTTAATGCTTTAATATAATTGCATTTTTTTATTTTTTATATAAAATAATTGAATATGTCGGAAAATAATTTAACAAACAAACAATACTCTAACAAAATGGAAGTACTACGTTTCTTAATAGTTGGAATTATTGCAACAATTTTTGATTTATTAACAAAATTGATTGTAAATACCGTCATTGGCGATTCATTAAATTCATTAAATGATGGAAACTTCACAAAAACTTTTTTAGGATATTTAGCTGGCTTTATTGTTGGTGTAATAATTAACTACTTATTATCAACTTTTTGGGTATTTAAAAACGTTAAAGATGATAAAAAATCAAAAACATTAAAAGGAATAATGTTGTTTTTCTTATTTTCTTTACTTGGATTTTTGATCGGTTTAGCAATTACATATGGATTAGGATATTTAATCTCTCTTGGCGGAATTGATATTTTAGATTTTAAACTATTTAGTGGTGAATCTTCCTTTTTCTCAGCTGAATTTTGGCAATACTTTGCTTCATGTTTAACTGATGGTGCTTTTTGGTTATATATATTTGTTTTTTGTTTCCAAACTATTGTCGTATTAGTCTGGAACTATGTAACAAGGAAAAAATTCATTTATATAGCTCCAAAAGAAGATCAATCTGAAAACAATAAAAAATAAATTTTAAAATTAGTAATTTTTTAATTTCATATTAAAAATAATAAGTATAGTTTTTTATTTATTATTAAGATATAATATTTTTACGCGCGAATGGCGGAATTGGTAGACGCGTACGTTTGAGGGGCGTATGGCATTGCCGTGTGAGTTCGATTCTCATTTCGCGCACCATTTTGAAATGTACCCCCTTTCCTGGACATTCGTATTCAAGAAAGGGGTTTTTATATGCCAAAATATTCAAAAGAATTTAAATTAAAATGTATAGAATTTTATGAGAAAAATCAGAAGTATCCAAAAATTGATG
>JADIMN010000027.1 GCA_017694735.1 Candidatus Alectryobacillus merdavium | reverse complement strand
AATAAACTTGATGAATTAGGTTATCGTTCCTTAATTGCAAATGTTTATCATATGAAAGATGAAAAAACATTAAAAATTAAATATGATAATATTGAAAATTCAATCGTAGATCAAATCAAAATAGCTATTATTGGAAAAGAAGATGAAACATGTTTTATTTTAGATGATTCTAATTTAATTAATGGATGTTTCTTTTTACCTATAGTTTCTAAAATTTATATTAGCAAGAGGATAAGTGAAGATTTATTTAAAGATTTAGAATTATATTGTAATGAAAATAAAGTCGAACTGGAGGTAATTTATGAAAGAATTGATAATGAGTAAAGAAGATTTCTTAAAATTTTATGAAAATATTCACGGAAATAAAGAGTTCGACTTAGATTTTTTATATTCTTTATTAAAAGATATAATTGAATCTTACTATGATGATTCTAATAATTTTATAAGTGGTCAATTTAAAAATATAAATGCTTATGTTTTATTCTTATATGTGTATAATGAGTATTTATTTTTTGTAGACAATTTAAAAAATAAATCATTAGAAGAATTAAATAAAGATGAAAAATTAGTAATGACCATTTCTTCAATTTCACTTGATAAATATCTAACTAATGAAAAAATTGATATAAATGAAAACTATTATGGAAATAAATATACTCCATCTATTTCGACATTATCTTTATATTTGAATTTTATGGGAAAAATTAGTTCTCAATTTTCAAAAAATAATCCTAATATTTCTCTAGTAAGTGATTTATTGATGAAATGTATTAAAATTTCTAAGTGTTCTCTGGATTTACTTATTGATGGATTTGAAAGCGAAGCTTTTTCTACATGGAGAACATTGCACGAAACTGAATGTATTTTAGCTATCTTAATTAAATATCAAGAACCAGTATTAAAAAAATATTTGCAACATATGAATTATTCTCTTGCTTATAGAAAAATAATTAAAGATCAAGATAAATTAGATGAAATATTTGATGAAATAAAGCAAGGCATGCGTGAAAAAAATCTTAAATCAAAAGATATGAAAAAATATATTGAATATGGCTATTTATATGCAATTGAAGATTTTGCAAATAGTGAATCTCCAAAATTAAATTTTAGAGATGGTGTAGAAAAATATGCGGGATTATCCAATTATTCAAAATTGTATGAATATAGTAGTGAAATAGCTCATTCATCTCCTCTTATGATTTATTCTAATGAATACGCTTTATTTCATTTAACTTTAATTTGTTTATATGAAACATTTTTTAGAATAGAAAAAATATTTTCTACTCACTTATTAAAGGTAAGTTCGAATCAAACTTTTAAAGATAACTATATAAAAATGCGAAATATATATTTCGCATTCTTAGTTAGTATTTATAATAAGGAAAAAGAAATTTATAAAAATATAAATATCAAAAATTCTAAATAATTTTAGAATTTTTCATAAACACTGCCACCAATAAATTCTCTTATTAATGAATTATTTGGAACAACGGAATCATCCATATCTTCAAAATATTTTAATAATCTTAATAATCTTTCAGCCATTGGAAAATATTCATTGTCTTTTGCAATCTTATTTAATAGTGGCATTGCATATTTTCTAATAACACATAATTCATATTGCAAGAAAGAATTAAATACGTAATCTGCGTTTTCTTGTGTATCATAGATCCATTTAAATTCGCCCCTTCTAACGCTGCTCCACATAGAAAGAGTTTCTTCTGCTGGAGCGTTTCTAAATTTAAAGTCTCTAACAAGTCTTCTTAATAATCTTAAATCTGTTAAAGACATTGGGTTTTGATCATCAAGATAAATTTGAGCTTGAGGAGCAATATATATTCTATATTTTTGTTCGGCTGAAATGCTTGAAGTTAACATGTTATTAAGAGCATGAATTCCCTCGATTATAATTGGCTCATCTGGTTCGACTGAAATAGTTTTTCCTTCTTCGATTTTACCAGTTTCAAAATTAAATTTTGGAAGAGTAACTTTTTTACCATGAATTAAAGATAGAAGATCTTTATTGAATCTTTCAATATTTAAAGCGTGAATTGATTCTAAATCTGGTTTTCCATCACTATCAAGTGGGATTTCTGATTTTAATTTATAGTAATCATCAATAGATACTTTAATAGATTTAATTCCTCTAGAGAGTAGTTCTATTCTTAATCTATTAGCAAAAGTTGTTTTGCCACTTGATGAAGGGCCAGCAATACAAATTAATTTAATATTCTCGATATTATTTTCAATTGCTTGGCCAATTTCAGCAAGCATATGATTGTGTCTTGTTTCGCATATGTTTGCAAATGCTATATCTCCATAAGAATCTTTAAACGAATTGATTTTAGCAATTGAATTTGCACCAATTAATTTACCCCATCTAAAAGATTCATTTAAAGTTTTACCAAATACTGGAGCATCAATAAATGGTGGGATTTTTCCTTTTTCTTCACTACGAGGATATTGCAAGATAATTCCATTTGAATACTGTCTAATTTTAAAATCAGTTAAATATCCAGTTGAAGGAACCATAATACCGTACATGTAGTTCATATATCCATTACATTCATAGAAGTGGACGCTTGTTTCTGGACGGTATTTTAAAATGTCAATTTTATCCTCATATCCAAATTTTTGATATATTGCTTTTGCTTCATCTAGTGTTGCAATTATTTTCTTAAATTCGTAATTTTTATCGATAATTTCTCTCATTTTTTTATCGATATTTTCAACCATTTCACTTTCAAAACCATCGATATTAAGTGCTTTTACTTGAATTGATCTTGAAACAGAATAAGACATTCTAAATTTTAAATCTGGATACAAAATTTTACATGCCATTGAAAATAAGTATCTTAAAGATCGTTCATAAACAAAACAAGCATCATAATCACTTAAATCAAGAAAATCAATTTTTGCATCATAGTGGACTTCAAAAGTTAATTCTCTTAATCTGTTGTTTACTCTTGCTGCATAATATTTTGTTTTGTCTTCTTCTTTTAATAAATCCAAAAGAACGATATTTTTGGATCTAATTGTAGCTTTTTTGTTATTATAATTCTCTATTTGTATATCAAAAGCCATGGAAAACCTCCTAAAATAATTTATAGTTTATTGGTATTAAAATTATAATGAATTAAGGGCGAAATAACAACTTTTTTTGATTTTGATAATTTAGTTTTAATATGAAATAAATTAAACTTTATACACAATATTGTGTATAATATTTTAGTATAAAAGGAGATGTTTATGACTAAAGATGGAAGAATAATAAATTATGTAATGATCTCTCCTAATTTTCCTCCTAAAAATTATAAATTTGCAAAAAGTTTAAAAGAAAGAGGAGTTAATGTTTTAGGCTTAGGAGATGCTTTTTCATACGAAATAGAAAAAAATTTACAAGACAATTTAGTTGAATATGTTCAATGTTATCCTTTAAGCGATATTCATCAAGCTATTCATAAAGTTCAATATTTAAAAGATAAATATGGTCATCTTGACTGGTTAGAATCTAACAATGAATATTGGATAGAAGAAGATTCAACCTTAAGAGAATGGTTTAATATTAGAAGTGGCTTATTTCATGGTGATATAAATAAAATAAAGATGAAGAGTGAAATGAAACGTTATTTTGAAATGGCTGGTGTTAAATATGCCAAATATCATTTAAGCGATAACTTTGAAAACACTTTAAATTTTGTCAAAGAAGTTGGATATCCAATATTTGTAAAACCTAATGTTGGTGTTGGTGCTTTTGGTACTAAAAAAATTTCAAATGATGATGAGTTAAGAGATTTTTATTCTCATAAAGACAATCAACAATATATTTTTGAACAATTTATTGATGGTGAATTGTATTCTTTTGATGGAATAACAAATTCAAAAGGTGAAATTATATCAAAAACATCTCATAAATTTTTAGTTTCAGGCGAAGAGCTTGTAAATAATGATGAAGATGATGCATATTTTACTTATAAAAGTGTACCTTGGAGAATAAATAAAGTTGGATGCAAGATAGTAAAAGCCTTTGATGTAAGATCAAGATGTTTTCATATTGAATTATTTAAGTTAAATAAAGATCATCCTGGTTTAGGCAAAAAAGGTGAATTCGTTGCTTTAGAAGTAAACATGAGATCTCCAGGAGGATATACTCCAGAATTAATTTCTATATCATTAAATACTAGCTATTATGATATTTTTGCGGACATGATTGTATATGATAAAAATATGCAAAAGAAGAGTAAATCAACTTACTTTGCTATGTCTGCTTCTAGAAAAGATAGATTTAATTATGTTCATAGTGATGAAGAAATAAAAACTAAATATAAAGATTTTTTAGTTGAAAGTGGTAGATATCCAGATTCAATTTCTGATGAAATGGGAAATACATATTACTTTGCAAGATTTAGAGATTATTATCAAGCAATGGCTTTTCAAAAATACGTTAGAAAGAAAAAATAATTAATTTATTTCGCGATATAGTATAGAATAATTATATGAAAGCAAATTTGTGGCACTTAAAAAATGCAAAAATTATAACACCAGAATTGTTTTTTGGATGTATTGAAATTACAAAAAGTAGTAAATGTAAATATGAACTAGACAAAGATACAGGTGCATTAAGATTAGATAGAATTTTATCTACTTCTACTTCATATCCTCACAATTACGGGTTTATTCCAAATACATTATCATTAGATGGAGATCCATTAGATGTTTTAATTTTATGTTCTGAAGCATTAATACCTTTAAGCATAGTTGAGTGTAAACCTATTGGAATATTATTTATGAATGATAATGGTGCGGATGATGAAAAAATCATTGCAGTTGCTACAAAAGATCCTTTCTACAATTGTTATAATGACATTAGTGAAATTCCAAAGCATATTTTAGAAGAAATCAAACATTTCTTCTCTATTTATAAACAACTTGAACAAAATAATGATGTTGAAGTTGAAGATATAAAATCCAGTGAAGAAGCAAAAAAAGTTATAAAAGATTCAATTAGAAGATATAACGATAAATTTAATTAATAATTATCAGATTCAATGCTAAATTGAATCTTTTTTTTGAAATAATTTGATTGATCTAGAAAGAAAATATCTCCAATATTCAAAAATAAAAAAGTATTGTGATAGTAGTAAAAAATATTTTGATAGGCTATGTATTTATCAATTATTTTTAACATTTTCTTTCTAAATTTATTTCCAAAATATTTTTTTAGAAAAAACATTTTTTGTTTTTCGTCTAACTCATTTAGATTTATAAAAGATGCTATATCAAAAAATAATGAGTTTTTGCAAGAAAAATTAAAACCAACTAACTTAACTTGGTCATTTTTAAATAGTATGTTTTCATTTCTTAAATCGTTATGCGAAAAAACAATTGGATCTTCTTGAGATTGTATATTAGCTTTATTTATGACAATTTTTTCATATTTTTCGTCTAGATAAAATTGTTTTCTAATATTCTTTTTTAATACTTCAATTGTATTGATAAAGTTAAAAGAAAAATCTGGAATTTTTTCAAAGTTGTGTAGTTTTTTTAAAACTTGAGTGAAACGTGTTATATCATTAATTGTAAAGTTTGTTTTTCTTTTTGAATTGTGGACAAATCGTGAAAGTTTGAAGCCATTAATTTTTGAGAAATATAAAATTTTTTCACTGATATTAAGCTCACTTATCAAGTTGAAAACAATCTGTTCATTTTTAAAATTAATAATTGGATCTTTAATTTTTGATGGTGTTCTTATAACGTATGCATCGTTAATAATATACTTATCAAAACCTAAAAAGTAAGGAATCTGATAAGCACTTTTAATTTTTAAACCCGTTATATTTTTAAATTTAGTTGAAATATTAATAGGTAAAATCATAAAATAACCTTCTTGCTATCTGAAATTATTTGTTTTATTTCTAAATAGTCATATTTATTAATATAAATAACTTTATACGATAATAAATGAACAAGTCCTTTTATATTGCTTTTTTTGACATTTTTCACTTCAGTAAATTGAATTTCTCCATCGTAAAGATTTGATAAAAATAGTGCGATTTTGCAGGAAATTTCAATATTTTTATCATTAATATATTTGCTTCTTAAAATAACATGGCTTCCTGAATATCCTTTAGTGTGGAAAAATAAGTCATCTTTTTTTGCAATAGAAAAAGTGAGTTTGTCATTTTGCAGATTATTCTTTCCAAATAAGATTTCTACATCGTTAGTTTTATAAATATAAGGG
>JADIMN010000026.1 GCA_017694735.1 Candidatus Alectryobacillus merdavium | reverse complement strand
ATACAAAACGGATAAAGATAAAACTAAAAGGACTTAGTCCCGTAGAATACAGAACTAAGTCTCAATTAGTAGCTTAATTAATATGTCCAATATTTTGGGTGCATATCAATTTATGGCTAAGTCTTTTTTATATGATAAATATTCGATATCAACTATTTTATACTTATTTTTTAATCTTTTTTTATTGATTTACTTTGTAACAAAAATTAAGGTTTAATTATTTCATACAATATAAAAGAAATTATAAAAATGGATATCCAAAATTTTATTTTTTTCCAAAAAGGAATATCTTTTATTGATTCTTTCTTTAACTGTGAAGCAATATCATTTTTTCTTTCATCTACAATTGTTTTATTTTTATTAGATTTAAAATTAGAATTTTTATATTCTATTGTTGGTTTAACAATTGTTGTCGTATATTCATTATCTAAAGTTGATATATATAAATAAATTTTATCTTTTGTTGCTTTTATATCAGGATAAAATTCATGATTTATATGTATATATTTATTAGCTATATCAATAAATGTTCTAGCTATATTATAATTACCTATACACATAGCAGCTTTTGCAAATTCAAAATAAACTATTGCATAGCGTGATTGTATATCTATCAAATATTTACTATATGGTTGACATTTTAAAAAAGTATCATATATAGGAACATAATACTGCTTAAAATCTGCTTCAAAAGATGTAGCAAATTTTAAACAAATTTCTTCACCCGATTTTTTATCGGTTGTTATTGTAATATCCTCATGAATTTTATTTATATAAACATTAAATATATCATATAGTTTTTTTACTTCATTATTAAAAATTTTTTTCCAATTTGTAGGAGTTCCGTCTATCTGTAGTGTTTCTTTACAGTTTGGAAAATTAGGACAACCCCAAAAATCACCGAACTTTCCAAACTTTAATTTCATTTTTATATGGCATCTAGGACAAATTGGTGCTTCATATTTCACAAATATCACCTATCTTTTTAATAACCTTTTTATTGATAAAATTATTATACAAACTACAGATAAAAACATAATAATTTTTAAAATCTCACAAATTATAATTTGTATATCAGAAATTCTATACCCTGTTAATTCATAAATTAAAGATGTTTCGTGCTGTTCAACTTTAGTTTTTTCATAAGTTAATTCTTTAAATTTATTTACATCTAACTTTTGATTTTTTTCCTCTTTCATTTGTTCAGATATTTCATTAACATTATCTTGATATTTTGTTGGCGGTTTACATATACTACAAGGTTTATAGCCTGCATCAAGAGCTTCCTTTACTGAGTCAAATGAAACCAAATTATTATCATTTATTCTTCTAGCAGCTCGACAATTTGGATAATGATATATATCACTATTTACTGAACCTACATAATAAACATTTGCTCCTACTATATTTGTAAATAAAAATAAATTACATAACAATAGTAAAATTAATAAATATAGTCTTTTCATTCTACTTTCCTTCATGTTCTATTTAGTTCTATCATATAAATTATATATCCTGCAACAAAAAGTTACTCATTAAAAACATTTTACCATATTTATAAAAAATATAATTCTTTTCTACACCATAAAACTTAGCTAAAACAAAAACAGCAGTTTTAAAAGCCATTAACTACTTTTAAAACTGCTGTTTTCTTAGGGATAACCATTTATTAATATAAATCTCTTAAATACTTTCCTACCGAGCCGAAATCACTCATACTTCCTTTGATATCTATATTGCCATGTCCATCTACATATTTTTCTAATTTGCGTTTTACACGTTGCAGTGCATTATCTATGGATTTTACATGACGATGAAGTTCTACTGCAATTTCTTGATACGATTTACCATCAAGATAAGCCATCAAAACTTTCCATTCTAAATCGCTCAAAAGTTTTTCCATTTTATCTTCAATGTCTAAAAACTCTTCCCTATGTATCATCATCTCTTCTGGGTCAATTACTACAGAACCTGAGATTACATCTAGTAGTGTTCTATCTGACTCTTCATCATAAATTGGTTTATTCAATGATACATACGAATTGAGCGGTATGTGTTTTTGTCTTGTAGCCGTTTTCACTGCCGTAATAATTTGTCTCGTTATACACATTTCAGCAAAAGCTCTAAACGAAGACTGCTTATCATTACGAAAATCGCGAACGCCTTTGTATAAACCAATCATCCCTTCTTGAATGATATCTTCTCGGTCCGCACCGATTAAGAAATAAGCACGTGCTTTAACTCGGACTAAATTGCGATATTTTTTTATTAAAAAATCCAGTGCGACATCATCGTGCTTTTCTTTGATTTGTGCAACAATTTCTTCATCAGACATCTGTTCTAAATGATTAATCTTAGCTTCTAAATCTTTACTATTTTCCATTACCATCGCACTTTTCTCCTAAACAATAAAAACTTGCTACCTTAATTAAATTCATTTAAATTCCTTATATGACATAAAAAATTATGTATTTATATCCAAAATTATATCATTGATTTTATTATACAGTCAAGGAGACAAATGCCCCCTTAATTGTATATATAATTTAGTTAATATTACTGCAAATTCATATCTTATTTGTTATAATTATTATTATCTTGAGCAATTATATAATACAACAAATTGCAAAAAACTGCAAAAAGTTCTTTAAAATATTTTTAGAAAGGATACATTATTTATGTTAATTTTAGCTTCCGCTTCGCCACGTCGTAGTGAACTCTTGAAACAAATTGATTGTAAATTTGTTTGTCGTCCTACAGATTGTGCAGAAATTTCTCCATTACAAGAAAATAATCCTGAAGAACTTGTAAAACAGAATGCTATTTTAAAAGCAACAGCAGCTGTTATTGCTGAAAATAAAGATGAAGTCATTTTAGGAGCTGATACTATAGTCGCTTATTACGGTCAAATTTATGGTAAGCCAAAAGATGATGATGAAGCTTATTTTATGTTAAAAAATTTATCTGGCCATACTCATCAAGTTTATACAGGTATAGCTCTTGTATGTGGTGAAAAAATTTATTATGATGTAGCTGTGACAGATGTTACTATGAAAGAATTAACCGATGCGGAAATACATTCATATATAAAATCTGGCGAACCGCATGGCAAAGCTGGTGCATATGCTATTCAAGGTCTTGCTAGTGTATTTATAAAAAAAATAAATGGTTGTTATTTTAATGTAGTTGGCTTACCACTTAGTTGCTTATATGATTTAGCTAAGAAAGCTGATGTAAAACTATGACGATAATGGTGAAAGACTTACCCGATGAAGAAAAACCGCGTGAAAAACTGTTGACTTTCGGTGCAAAATGCTTGAGTAATATGGAATTATTGGCGATTTTACTTCATTCAGGTACTAGAAAAAAATCTGTGTTAGAACTTGCACAAGAAATTTTATCTACCTATAAAAATGAAGGATTAGCTTCTATTGTAAATATTCCGCCAAATGAATTAAAACAAATCAGTGGAATGGGAAGCGCAAAAACGGCTACGCTTTTAGCAGCTATTGAGCTTGGTTTGCGTATTGCTAAAAAACCTACAAGTGATAAATATACTATAAAAACGCCTGGTGATGTAGCAAATTATGCTATGCCTCGATTGCGCTATGAGAAGCGTGAGCATTTTGCAATTTTACTTTTAGATACGAAAAATCAAGTCATATCTTTTCCAGATATATCCATCGGTAGTTTGAATGCTTCTATTGTTCATCCGCGTGAAGTCTTTCGCTGTGCTATAGCAAATTGTGCTTCTAGTATCATCTTAGTTCACAATCATCCTAGCGGTGACCCAACACCTAGCAGAGAGGATATTAATGTAACTTTACGCCTTATAAAATCAGGGAAAATCTTGGATATCGAAATTCTTGACCATATTATTATTGGAGATAATAAATATACTAGCTTAAAACAAGAAGGTATGATAAAATAGATATTCAGATTGTAATTATTGTAATCTATGAAGGGAGTAAATT
>JADIMN010000025.1 GCA_017694735.1 Candidatus Alectryobacillus merdavium | reverse complement strand
ATTTATATTTATTCAACAAATATTTCTTTATTAAAAATAAAAGTATAAAAATTCATTCTAAAAACTAAGTATATAAAAGAATGACAACTGTTTTTATTTTTAAAAATAATTCGTTTTTAATATAATAAATTAATTTTTATATTTAAGTCATTGTTCTTTAACAAATGATGTGAAATCGTTAAGTGTTTAATATCAAATGATGTGAAATCGTTAAGAAACTTGTGCTTGTAAGCTGTTTCATGTTAAAATAATAGTAAATAAATTGGACAAGGGAGGGTTGTATGAAAAATAATCTTTTTAGAAATATTACTCTTGCATTTGTCACTATTTTTTCTTTGTCTTCATGTAATGTTTATGATGACTCAAGTACTGGTGATACATCATCTTATAGTTCTAGTAGTGAAACTAAATTTATAGAAATATTAAATGAGGATAATTTAACTATAGAAGTTGGAGAGAAAGTTAAAATTGAAACTTTAGTAAGTAATTTATCTGAACCAATTACTTACTCTTGCGATTTAACGTATATCGCAAATTTTACGTTAGGAGATTCGAGAATGGTTTGTGGATATTATCAGGGAAGTACTGTAGTTAGAGTTGAATGCGGTGGTTATCAAGATTCTATAACTATAAATGTTGTACCTAATCCCGAACCTGACTTTACTATCAGTATAGAACAAACAGAATTAACTACTAATAAATCATATGCGGTGAGAAGTTCTTATCAAGGTGATTATAGAGAATATCTTGAAGTTTCAGATCATTTATTATTAAACCAATTTCCTGATCCGTTTGGAAATTTTAGAATTCAAACTTTCGAAGAAGAAGGTTTTGTTTCGTTTTTTTTAGCTGCACATGGTGAAATAAGTAATAGCATTTTGGTTCACATCAATTCGAATTTTTAATAAAGGAGAAGTTGGTTAATGAAAAAAAAGTCTTTTATATCTGTATTAGTACCATTATTGGTTTTGGTTTCGGCTTGTTCTTTAGGAACGACTAATTCTGAATCTTTAAATAATGGGAATCAGTTAGAGCAAGTGACTTTAACATTTGTCCAACATACATTTTTAAGATTTTCATATGATGAAAATGATGGGATTGATGGTTATTACTTTTTAAATGACGAATTAGCTAAAACTAGTATCAAATTTAAGAAAGGTTATAATCTTTCACTAGAAGACATTAATAATTTTAATTCATTATCTCTAAATTACGAATTACCATATTTAGAAGGAGATGGATATTGGTCGTTTACTTTTTTCACTACTTCTTTTAATGAAGATTCTGGTTTTTCTGATAATTTTTTAGAACCATGTGTATTAGATAAAGATTTGACTTTACATTTCGCTATCTATGGATAAAAGGAGAATAAACATGAAAAATATTAAGATTTTAATCGGAATAGGCTTATTACTTAGTTGTCTAAATTATTCAAATTGTCATTTTGAAAATGGGAATGATTATTTTTATGAGAAGCCAAATATCGTGCGACATGAACTGAACAATGATTTTGATACTGGCTGTTTTTATCAAACGGAACCAATTGATGGGGAAGTACAAATTGCTGAAAATTTTTTGCTATCAAATGGACAAAATGCTGAAAGCAACTTAGTTCTTCGAATGCCACAACCAACAGATCCGTTTGAGGGAGATACGTTTATTTCAAACAAAACCTACTTATCCGCTTATTATTCGCATCTTCATGAGAACATGCCGTATAATAGGTTGGGAATTTGCGGATATACTGGCATTTCCATGTTCCTTTCTTTCTATGATTCTTATTGGAATGATGATTTTATTCCTGAACAGTATGATTCTGATATTTCGGAAATTACTAGTGACCAGCTTTATTCAAATTCAACTGATGAATATGAGTCGCCTGGTGTGTGGAATAACATTGACTCGACATACCCTAGTGTTGATGATTTAAAAAACGAAATAATTAAATCTGGAATTACCGATACTGAATCTACAGAATTTAAAGAGGCTCTCGATCGAATGGTAATGGGTGAAGTTTATGAACAAATTGATGACAAAACATTTTTGGGAAAACTATTTAAAATCGGAATAAAAAATGGGTCAATCAAACCACATTTTATTGAAAGCGAGTATCACGTTGCCAATGAAGGGTATGTGGATGGGATTGGAGTCAATAACGATATTATGAATTCTGTGCTTTCCGATTATATTGACGATAACGATAATTTACGTGGCAAAGTTTCTATTGTTACATCCAAAATGAACAACAGCAGTGTGTCAGAAAAGAACAGAATTCGCTCTGAAATTGTTGAAATCGTTAAAACCGGCAGACCTGTTTTGATGGGAGGCAACGGTTATACTGATTCCAATAGAAACGGTATTCAAGACAAAGATGAAGGTACATTTGGCCATGTAGTTGTTGCTTACGAATACGATGAAGAAAATGACATTCTTTATGGAAACATGGGATGGAGGAGGCCTAGCCAAGCTTATAGAAATCTTGATGAATATTTCAATATTCAAATGTCAGATTACTGGTCTCTAAATATATCATCTGCCTTGCCAAGAAGTCGAACTGATAATTACATTTTTACTGACAAAAACTGTTATTACAATCCAGGATTAAATGAAATCTATAACATTATTAGTCCACGAGATTATGGTTTTCCTGAATCTTATGGTGAACCAACTACCGTAATTAATAAAACAGTAACTTTAGCAAATACCGGTGAGGTATTTGAAACAAAGAGAGTTAGATGTGGATATATAGAACAAGAATGCATCAATATATCGACAAAGCGATATAGTCCGGGATTAGCTTATTTGGAATACACATTTGATAAAGACGTTTATCAAATTGAAGTTGATTTATCGTGGTGGAGTTCTACTGAAAAAGTCCATAGTTATGATTCTAATTATAGAATCGAATATCTCATTACTGAATCAGTTTATTTTGAGGTTTGTGATTTGTGGAAAGATGTAAGTTTATCCAAAAACAGAAATTCGCCAACAAAAGTTACTGTAGGATTTCCTAGAGGTGTAAGAACTTTTAGATTTTATGGGCTTGCTAGTAATCCAACCAATGATAGAAACAAAGGTAGGCTTTCGATATTTGATATGGTATTATAATTAAACCGAATTAATTTGTAATTTACATGTCATAACGAGGATCATTAATGGTCCTCTTTTCTTTTGCTTCTCCATCATATAACCCTACCTAGGTAGCCTTTACATTATCCTTGGGTACAGTGCAAGGGGGACTCGCGAAAAATACAAGCTACATATTTTGAAAATCTGAAAATCTTAAAAACTGAATAAAATCGTTTTTTTGCAAAAATCCTTAATTTTGCAGTGTTTTTGTTAGTTATTGGTGATAAAAGCAATAGATTTTTACCAATTGGGGGATGCGGTCTATTTTTTTGCCTATTCATAGTTTTTTGAACAATAAGCGATTGCTTTTACTATTATCGAATTTATATCTTTGTGATATCTTTTTTGATTGTCTTTATAGTATAAATAAATTTAGCATTATCAGGTGGTCCAGGTTCAGTTGCGAAATAAATACCCTGCAATATAACGTTTGTTTCAATTTTCCAAACCAATAATAATGAACACGGTCTTCAAATATTCGCAAATAAATAAGTTAGCATTCTATGAAGATACACGATAATCATAAAACATCAGTACAAATTGATGCAATTAGACAACCATAATGTATATTGATGTTAAAATACAAAACAATTGGAACAATGATAAAAGCAAGCCCACCTAAGATAAAGAAGTATATTCCCCATAAATATGTTTTGCAATTAATGATTTTCTTTTTCATACGTTGATTTTAAAAAAAGAACCAAGAAATCAAACATTCTCGGCTTCTTTTGTTAAAATTAATTAAATAGGTATGCCGATTTAGGTTTTAATACATGATTTACTAATGTACTTTCAATTATTCCCGGTAATATACCATTTAATGTGGCAGAACATATATTTTTAAATATTTAAGAGTGATAAAGGATTTAAAATTGTTTTTTCATTAGTTATTAATAATCACAACATAACATCTAAATCGTAAAAGTTGTAGAGATTAATATAATGCAATAGAAATTATTTTTAATATTTTATTGACAAAATAAATATGAATATTTTTAAGTAAAGGAAGAGAAATAAAAAAACAAAAACAAATACATTTTATCGTTATCTGTTTAACTATTGTTTATTTATTTTTGAATATTTTAGTAAATGCGCTATCAAAAGTGAGTGTTAATATAATGTCAAAAATATAATTAATAGATAAATAATAAAGGTTAGCGGCTTAACAAAAGTTAGTGTTATGTCTACAATTTGAAATTAATATGCTCTAATTGTAAAAATAGCATTTATTCTTAATTTTATACTTATGCTAGTAATGATAAATTAAAAATTATAAAAACTATCAAGTAATAGCTTAAAGGTTTATTGCTTATTTATAATAAAATAAACAAATTTTAAAATGTTTTTGTAAAATTATTAAATTCTTCATAAATATAGTTTTTTAAAAAAATAATAAAGTATTTGCTTATTAAGCGAACTTTCAAAAGTTATTAATTGTTAAAAAAATAAAAAAATAGAATTATATAAAACTGTGCAAATTTAAATATATTCAAAGAATTCTTTTTGAATTATGTTGATAAATCAAAATTTGTTTTTTAAAATTAATCGATTATTAATTGTTTTTATAGTGAAAATATTGACAGTTTTCAAATTTTATTAAGTCTTTTGCCATTTGCAAATAACTTGAAAATGGGAAATTTAGCGTTTATAGTATTCATTGCATTGAAAGGAGAATTTATTAATGAAAAACAAATTATTGTTAGCTATAAATATATCACTTGTTTTATTTTTACCACTATCTTTAACTTCTTGTGGTGATTCACAATCTACTTTACAAACTTATAGTATATCTTTTTACGACGATGATACTTTGATTAGTGAAATATCTACTAGTGGATATGAAATTATTACATTACCAGAGGCTCCAATAAAAGATAATTATACATTTAATGGATGGTTTTTAGATAAAAATACATGGAACGAAAAATTAAGCGAAGATTATTTTATAAATAAAGCACTTACGCATGATATTAATAGTTATGCTTATTATGAAGAAAATGTAATTCCTGAACCACAAGAATATACAATTAATTTTTATGTTGATGATGATATTTTTACTACATTACAAACATCTGGAAATGAATTAATTACTCTTCCGGAAGCTCCTAAAAAAGAATCATATGAATTTATTGGTTGGTTTTTTGATAAGGATACATTTAATAATCAATTAAAAGAAGACACATATTTAAATAAAAGTTTGGATCAAGATGTTAATGTTTATGCCAATTACTTATTTAAAGAAGAACCAGTAAAAGAGTTTACAGTTAGCTTCGATACTTGTGGTGGTGATAAGATGGATTCTATTACTACATCTATTATATCTAGTGAACCAATTCCAACAAGATATGGTTATACATTTTTAGGATGGTATTTAGAAAATAATTATATTAGTAAAGTTACATTCCCATATGAAGTAACACAAAACATAACTTTATATGCAAAATGGGAGAAAAATACATATAATGTACACTTTGAACTGAATGGTGGCGAAGGTGTAAGTGATATAAAGGTTAGTGTAATTAATGAAGAGCCAATTCCAACAAGAGGTGGTTATACTTTTCTTGGCTGGTATTTTGAAAGTGATTTTATAAATAAAGTTACATTCCCATATGAAGTTACAAAAAACATAACTTTATATGCAAAATGGGAAGAAAATCTTCCAACTAGTATTAGTTTTGTTGTAAGTGCTGAAGGAGTTTTAACTGAAGTTAGCGGTATTAGTGAAACAAATAATGTAGTTATTATTCCTAATAAAGTTAATAATATAGAAGTAAAAGAAATTGCAAAAGAATTATTTTTAAAAAATACTTATATTGAAAAGCTTGTAATTCCAGAAACAGTTACTACTTTAGGATATAAAATGTGTTATGGATGTACTAATTTAAAAGAGGTCGCTCTTCCAGATAATATAAGTGTAATTCCAGATTATGCATTTGAAAAATGTACTTTATTAGAAAAAATAAATATTCCACAATCCTTAGTTCAAATTAGAAATGATGCATTTGCAGAGTCTGGAATAAAAGAGTTTGTTGCTCCAGATTCATTTAAAGAAATTTGGAGTTATGCTTTTAAAGATTGTAAAAATTTAGAAAAAGTTGATTTAAATAAAACTACAAGTATAGGAGATATGAGCTTTGAAAATTGTACAAAATTAACTTCAATTGTATTACCAAATACTTTAATTGAACTAGGAACATATGTTTTTAGTGGTTGTACATTACTCAATAATATAAAAATGCCATCAAATCCGATTGAAATAACTAATACTTTTATATATGGATCTGGATATTATAATGATACAAATAATTGGGAAAATGGAATTTTATATTTAGATAATTATTTGATTACTACAAATAATGATTTATTAAGTCAACAAAGTATTAATGTAAAAGAAGGAACAATTGTTATTGCAATTAATGCTTTTACTAATAATGGTAAAAATTTGAAAAGTATAGTTTTACCAGAAGGGTTAAAAATAATTGGAAGTTCAGCTTTCTCTAGCTTATATTCTTTAAGTCAAATTAATATTCCATCTAGTGTAATTTCTGTTGGAAATAATGCATTTGGTGCAACGAAATTATATGAAAATCAATCTAATTGGGAAAATGGAGGTTTTTATATAGATAATTGGTTATTAGCAGTTGATAATGTAAAAATGACTGAATTTACTGTTAAAGAGGGAACTGTTGGAGTAGGTGATGGTAAATCTGATACTTCATTATTCCCAACTAAAGCAACTTCTATAAGTAGTCTTACTCTTCCTAGTACATTAAAATATATAGGAAATAGAAGTTTTGCCAGATTAAAAATTACTAGTTTAGAATTACCAGAAACACTTGAAACAATGAAGGAAGGAGCTTTTATGACTTGTGCTTTCCTAGAAAGTGTAAATTTAGAAGATTGTATAAATTTAAAATCTATTGGAAATCAAGCTTTCTCTAATTGTGCAATAAAAGAGATCACAATTCCTTCAAATGTCTTAGAAATGGGAGAATTAATTTTTAATCATAATAGTGTAGATTTATTAGTTCACTGTCAATTTAGTGAAAAACCAGAAGGTTGGAACAATAATTGGGATTATACTTATAGTACGAAAGCAAAAATTACTGTTGAATGGAACTAATCTTCAAAATAATAGGTTTTCGCAAATAATTTGCATAAATTTACGTGATTTTAATTTAAAAAGACATCACTTTTGTAAAGTGATGTCTTTTTTTAAAAAAATCATTCATTTTTTTTATATTGATATATAATAATAACAGGAGGTCTTATGAAAAAAAGTAAATTCTTATTATTTTTGTCATTACCTCTATTACTTACTTCGTGTAGTAATCCAGGTACAACTAGTAAAAATTCATTAACAAGTTCTAGTGATGAAAACGAAATCAAATCAGCTAATATTCCTCTCAATCTTGTATTTGAACATGCTTATGATAGCGAAGACAACCTACCTTTAGCTTCTTTACTTTATCAAAGCAATTATCTTTCTGATGATTTTGATGAAGTTGAAATTCCACAAAATTTAATAGCTGGTGATTTATTAAATATAGAATATACTGGAGAAATAATTGCAACTGAATCTTATCCAGGCACATTTTATTTAAATGGTGAAATTATTTCATATAACTTTGAAAAGACAAAGATTATAGAAATTGATATTAAAGAAGATTTATTAACGATAGATAATTTATCTCAATCTTATATACTTGAAAATGAGTTTGTAATATTAAATAAAGATTATCAATATTTAAAATTAGAAGATTATACCGGAGATAAGTTATATCTTAGTGTTGACTTATCAGAAGTAACCAAAAGCATTGATTCTTATATTTATGGTCCAGACATTTATCATATCTCTGGTATTTATGCATATAATCCAAGACAAAATTAAAGGAACTTTTCAAAAAGTTCCTTTTTAATTATATTTTTTCTATTCTTACAGTCGCATATGTATCATTTTTTGATATCAATGTTATGCTATATCCAACTAAAGATCCATCGTTAAAGTTTGTTCCATTTGTAAATGATGTATCGTTTGCGGTAAATGTTTCATTTATATCAAATAATGTTGAGTTGCTCGCAGTTCCATTATTTTTAAAATGTCTTGCTCCAGAAACCCCTCTAACTACATCACTTTGCATTAGGGAAACTAATTTATATGATTTAAATAAGCTCTTATCATTAAAATAAGTCCAATCAGCTCCTAAATTTGAAGCAGCTGGGAAATAAACATATCCATCATCATTAATTTCATCTGAATAACTAACAAAAGAATAACCACTATAAGTTTTTCTTAATTTAGCCATTCTAGCATCAACATGATAAATTCTAAGACCGCTTTTTGTATACATTCTTGATCCATTATAAGAATTTTCAGAGTCTAATTGATTGTTTTGAGTTGGAGTGTAGTATTCAATCAATAAATATTCATCAAGAGAAGAACCATTCCAATTATCATTTATTAGTATTGCATCTGAATATAAAGAACTAGTTCCAATTGTTAGTTCAACTACATCTCTGCTTCCATCTATTACATAAGGTGCACTCCAACCAAACTGAAATTTAGAAAAAGCTCCCATATCACCAACATTATAAGATTGCATTTCTAAATCTCCTACTGGATCATAATCTTCATTTGAGTAAAAATCATCAGATCCAAGTAAATGACCTGTTTCATGAATATAAGTATGAGCATCAATTCTATTTGTTCCAGAGTCATTCATAAATTCGTAAGACGCCCACATATAATTGCCTACTGATGGATTTGATATTGAAGCATTTTCATCTTGCAAATACCATACCCAAGCCCAATAAGCATCACCATCATAAGGATTTGAATAAACAAATATAGTTGCATCAATATAAGAATCTTTGTCTTGATCGTATTCTTGTTTAATTTGATTATCTACTTGTTGATCAAATGCAGGAACAATGTAATCACTAATAATATCAGAAAATCTATTATAACTTGATAATTGATAAACTGAATAATTTAATTGAATTGGATCTATTACTTCACCTTCTAAAGTTAATTTTTCATAGCTTGATTTAGAATAATAAGAAGAAACACTTTCCCAATAATTTGTTTCTTCTGGCGTACCAAAAAATGCAGTTTCAAGCCTTGAAAGCATATTAGAAGTCCATTGTGTTGCACCTCTTAATTGAACTGGGACAACTAAAAGTTTTTGTCTACCTGTTGTATTTAAAGAATAATAACCCATAGAATCTTGTGCGTCTTTAACGTTATATCTTAAACTTTCAGCTTTGTAATATCCTAGTTGTTCTATATTTGAGGTGGTATTTGAATCAGTAGTGGTTGTTGAAGATTGAGTAGTGTTATTAGTGGTGTAATCTTCACTAGTAGTATTAGATGTTGTATCTAAACTAGAATCGCTAGTAATATGAACAGTAGTATTAGAATCTTGTGAAGTAGTCATAGAATTAGAAGAACTTGTATTATTATAAAATGTACAACTTGTTAGAGTTACTAGAGATATTAATAGTATAATTTTGTTTATAAAATTAATTTTTTTCATTTATTTTTACCTCCACTTTAGTAAAATATTGTATATTTTTTGTAAGTTAAAAAACAAGTTTTTAGCAATAATAT
>JADIMN010000024.1 GCA_017694735.1 Candidatus Alectryobacillus merdavium | reverse complement strand
CATTTATATAATACTTTAAATAATATATAATAATAAAAGCCTATGTAAAATTTTATTTGATACACGTGAGGTTGATCAAAGAAAATCTCAATTTACATCAGGAGGTAAACTATGAAAAAAGAAGATGTAATTAGTTATATTGTGTACGCACTAATTTTAGTAGCCGCAATTTTAACTGTTGTATTTGCAATTAATCCACTTCTTAGCGAAGAAGACGCTTATTTAAACGGATTGCCAGCATTTAGTTATTCACCGGTTGTTTATTCTATTATTACAATAGTAATATCAATTATTTTTGGTGGTATCTTAGTTGAAGTTGGCCATGTTTTAGGTGCTAAAATTGGAAAATATAAAATAATTAGTGTAAATATCCTTTATTTTAATTTTTATAAAACAAAAAATGCACAAGGAAAAGACACATTTAAATTTAGATTTAAAAGTTTTGATGGTTTAACAGGTGAGACAATTGTAATGCCAGTTACTGGAAAGGATGGCAAGTATATTTCTAAACCTGGAGCAATGATTTATTTACCAAATTTATTGTTAGCTTTATTTACTGCATTATCTTTTTTAGGTTATGCATTAAGTATTAAAGACACTCTTGTTTTTGCTCCTTTAAGTTTATATTTGGTATTAGTTTTCGGAATTATGTTATTTTACAACATTATTCCAACAAAACTTGATTCCATTACAGATGGATATCAAATGAAAATTTGTTCTAAAAAATCTAATATTCCAGCTTTTAATGAATCTCTTAGAATTAGATCTTGTAACATTTTAGGTATTGATCCAGGTGAAACAATTGTTTTTGATGAAGTTACAGATTATACATTTGAAATTAATTTAGTTGAAGTTTATAAATTATTAGCAAAAAATGATTATGCTGGTGCTTATAAAATTCTTGATAAAATGTATAAATTAAGAGAAAGTTTAAACGCATCAAATAAAGCAAAGTTAATTGGACAAATGATTTATATTTTATTAATTGATCCAAATAATTTAGCAAATGTTGAATTAGCTAAAAAGATTTATTATAGTGAAATTACATCAGAAGAAAAAAGAGATGTTTCAAACGCTTCTTATATTGAAACTATTAGAGCTTATATATTAATAAGTGGAATACTTGAATTAAGTGAAACTGAAGTTCAATATGCTACTTCAAGAGCAAATAGTGCTTATAGAAAAGTTGAAAGTGGACGTAAGGATATTGAAAAAGTTTTATACCAAAACGCTTTAAAACTTGTTAAAGAAAAACATCCAAAATGGGAATTAGTAATAAACAACAAACAAGTTGAAAAAGAAAAAGAAGTTAGTAAAACTCAAACAACTTCTGAAAGTGTAAAAAATCAAAATAAAGTTACAAAAGAAGTTACTAAAAAGGTTATAAAAGAAAAAACCAAAACTAACTTAGAAGACGACGAAGACGAAGACGATGAATGAGAAAAGCGCCCTATAAATAAGGGCGCTTTATTATTTCTTTCTTAATTAATAATATCTATTTCTTCTAATAGAATTTATTGTTTTTTGTTTTTCTAATTGTTCTTTTTCTTTAAGGTTGGTGTTAAGTTGCTTAAGTTCGTTTTTAATTTCATTTAACACATCGATTTCTTTTGGTTCTGGCTTTCCAGGTTCAACTGGTGCAGGTCTTTCTTCTGGGTGTTTTAAATAATATTGTTCTCTTAAATTGTTTTCAAATTCTAATCTTTTTTGTTTTACATATTTAAAAACTTTAATTATTACAAATAAAGTTAATGCGATTATTAAGAATGAGATAACTGCGTTTATAAAAGAACCCCAGTTAATTGTTGCACATTGATTATAAACATATACGTTTCCATATAATGTATATTTAGATGTGATATCACTAATACCATTTTGAATAATAGCTGGAGTAATTTCCTCTCCTGGGAATTGAGCAGTAACATAACTTTCTGCAATTGAAGTAAGATCAGCTGATGCAAAAGTTTGTCCGATACCAGCAAGTCCCTTTTGAGAATCGCTTAGTGCAGGTAAAACAGTTATTAATCCATTTAATCCACCTGGAACAGCCCAAGTACAAACACTTAATAAAATATTTGTAACGCTTGTAACGATTGCAGAGAAAGCTCCGCCTATGACAACACCAACAGCCATGTCTAGGACGCTACCTCTTGAAATGAAAGCCTTAAATTCGCTCCACCATGATTTTAATTTGTTCTTTTTTTCTTTAGCCATATATTTCTCCTTGTTTCATAAAAAATTATATTACTTTTTGTTAATAAAAAAATTAAAAATAATAAATCAATTTGGGTTATAATAATTAGTGAGGTAAATTTATGGGAATTACAATTATTACAGATTCACTAAATGATTTAACGGAAGAATTATTAAAGGTTGTGGATTGTAAAATAATACCTTTAAATGTTATTTTTCCAGGTGATGACAAAATATATTTAGATGGAGTAGATATTACAGCCGATGAGATTTATGAAAGAGTAGAAAAAAGTAAAACTCTACCTCATACTGCTGCGATTACTCCAAGTAATTTTATTCAATATTTTAAAGATGAGTTAGATAAAGGAAACCAAGTCTTTTATACCGGAACTGGTAGTGGAATATCTTCAACTTTTCAAAATGCGATTATTGCAAAAGAAGAATTAGATCCTGAAAATAAATTAATTGCTTTAACAGATAGTAAAACATTAAGTACCGGAATTGGACTATTACTATTAAAAGCAAGAAAAGCTATTAATGAAGGAAATGATTTATTTAAAGTAAAAGAAATAGTTGATTCTTATGTTGATAAATTAAGTGTTAAATTTTGTATAGATATTTTAGATTATCTATATAAAGGAGGAAGATGTGGGGCTTTATCTTATCTTTTTGGAAAAGTTTTACACATTCATCCTTTAATCAAAGTAGAAGATAATAAGTTAAAAGTTGCTGAAAAGCCTCGTGGAAAATATGAAAAAGCAATGGATTTACAAATCGAAGAATTTAAAAAAGATTTAAAATATATTGATATGGACTACGTATTTATTACTCATAGCGGTCCTAAAGATTGCAAAGACTATCAATATATTTATGATCGAATAAAAGATTACATTCCAGAGGGTCATTTATTTGTAACAAGAGCTAAGGCAACAGTTTCTTGCCATTGTGGGCCTAGAACGATTGGAATACTTTATATAAAGAATAAATAAAAAATTCCTGCAAAATGCAGGAATTTTTATTCATATTACTTAAAACTACTGACAAGATACATTTAACTTTTTAAATAATATACTAGGAAGATTAATTTGTTCTAAGTCTTTACTATCGTTGCATACTTTTAAAATATTATTAAACATATCGAATAAATTGCCACTTAATACAACTAAATTTAAAGCAGTTGTAATTTTACCATTTTCAATATTAAAACCTTCCGCTTGTAAATTAAAGTCGCCAGATTTTGCATTTAAGCCAGCATGTAAACCTGAAACACCAGTAATATAGACGCCTTTTTTGATGCCTTTTAAAACATCATCAAAGTTATATGAACCAGGTTTTACAAATAAGTTTGTAAAATCAATTCCTACTTTACTTCCTTCTCCATAACCATTTCCAGTAGGTTCAGTATTAAGTTTTTTAGCATATTCTAAATTGTTTAAATATAGTAGTGGAACACCTTTTTTAATTAATAATTTGTTATAAGTTGCAACACCTTCATTATCAAAACTAATTCCGCTATAAGTATTTAACAATGGTTTTTCACTTATTGTTAACTTTTTAGATAATGCTTGAGTATTTAATTTATTAGCAAGTAGTGAAGATCCTTTAACAACTTCTTCAACTGACAAGTGAGAAACAAGAGCTTGGATTAAGCTAGCAGAAGCATCTGGTTTCATTAAAACTTTATATTTTCCAGTTTTAATTGTTCCAACATTTAATTTTGAAACAATATTATCTTTAAAAGTTTTAACAAATTCATCAAAATTGAATTTAGAAAAATCATTATCAATAAATATATGATAACCGGATACAACATTATCTGAATCTTTATTTTTTGCAGTTCCTTCAACAAAAATATAATAGTAATTTGATGTATCGTTTAATTTTAATCCATAAGTATTATAAAATTTGTTTACAGCTCCTCTTTCGGCGTAAGTTAAATTTAAATTACTAATACGATCATCTGATTCATAAATTGCTTTTTCAAGCTTAGTAAGCAAAGCAATTTTTTCTTTTTTGCTAATATTTGACAATTCTTTATTAAAAGTTTTAATTTTTTTATATTTTTTACTTCCTTCAAATAAGAAAGCGTTGTCGCTTTTCTCATTTAAAGTTGCTGTTTCAATAACAGTATCAATTAAATAATCAATATTAGAATTGTCATCTATAGTTGAAAAAGCAGTTCCTACTTTACCATTATAAATCCCTTTAACACTAATATTTGTGGTAGAAGATATTTTATAAGAATCTAATTTTCCTTTAAATAATGAACAAGAAAAAGAAGAACTAGTTTCTTGTGTAAATTGGCATGGATCAACTTGCTTTTGTTTTGCTATATCTAATAATTTTACAATGTTCATTCTAATTTACCTCCTGCGCCGCCAACAGTAATATCTTTAATTCTTAAAGTTGGTTGTCCAACTTGTACTGGAATAGATCCGCTTGCAGCTCCACACATACCATCAGCTAAATCTAAGTCATTTGCAATCATATCGATGTTAAAAAGAATTTCATTTCCTTTACCAATTAAAGTAGCTCCTCTAACTGGTTCAGCAATTTTACCATCTCTTACAATATATGCTTCAGATGCACCGAAGTTAAATTCGCCGGTTGAAGGATCAACACTTCCTCCATTAAAAGATACAAGATATAAACCAAGCTTAGTTGCTTTAAATATTTCTTCAACAGTAGAAGTGCCGTTATCAATATAAGTATTGGACATTCTTGATGTTGGTTCAAAACGAAAACTTTGTCTTCTAGAAGTACCGTTTTCTTTGCTGTTCATTCTCTTTCCGTTAAATGGATCAATTAAATAATCCATACAAATACCGTTTTTGATAAGTTGTGTTTTGTGAGGTGAATGTCCTTCATCATCAACATTAAATGAACCCCATGCATTTGGAATTGTTGCATCATCAAATGCGTTAACAATTGGAGAAGCAATAGCTTCACCTAATTTTCCAGAAAAACATGATAAGTTTTTACTAACTGCAGATGCTTCAAGAGGGTGTCCACATGCTTCATGGAATAAAACACCTCCAAAACCATTTCCAATAATTACAGGCATTCTTCCACTAGGGCATTCTTTAGCGTTTAGCATTAAAATGTTAGTTTTTGCAGTCTTTTCGCATAATTTATTGAAATCAAAGTTTTCAAAAAATTCCCAACCAGCAGTAGTGCCTTTAGCATTAAATGTTGGTTGAACTTTGTTGTTTTTGCTAGAAACACAGTTTGCCATTATTCTTGCGTTAACTTTTCTATTAGATATATGTTTTTTGTCTGAATTAAATACTTCATAATCGATAACATTTATTGAAAGAGCAGCGATTCTTCTAATAATATCAGATGAATATTCTTTCATTATTAAGCTACCAGCTCTTAATTTATCAATTATTACTTTTCTATCAACGTTTTCATAAGGTATTTCTTGATGACAAATACCTTTTGCTACTTTTAAAGGTAAAAATTTATCAACGGTTTTAATTTGTTCTCCAGAAAATCTTAAGGATAGTGTAGTTGCTAAGTCGATTAATTCATTTTTGTTATAGCCTGTAATATAGCCATAAACGGATTCTAATCCTTTAATAATTCTAATACCAACACCTCCACCTTGAGATGATATAACTTGGTCTAATACTTCATTTTCCATTGAATAAGATGAAGTGGTATTTTTTTGACTGTAGATTTCTGCAAAATCTCCACCAGTAGACAAACAAATATTTATAAGTTTTTTTGCTAGATTGCTTGTTACCATTTTTTAACCCCCTTATTAAATAGATATTTTATATTAAATCTATATATTTTTAAATAAAATATATATAATTATGGTGTTTTATGAATCAAATTCAAGAAACTCTTATTAGTTTAAACGCTGAATACAAAAAATATATTTCAAATTTAAATAAAGATGATTTAAAAGAACTAAATCTAAGAAAAATCAAAAAGCTAAGACTTTATGGAATTTTTTCTTCTTATTACTATAAAAGAAATAATCTTTTAAAAAAAGGAAACATTACAACTGGATATTTATATAAAATTTTTAATGATACTGGTAAAAACGGTATATCAATTGGCTATGTATTACATTCACCAATGTTAGAATTTTTAGATGGAGAAATATATAAAAACGATATTTATCCTACAATTACTAGATTTTTAGAAGGGAAGTCAAATTACAAAAACAATAAATTAAAAAATATTTTAACTAATAATGTTGCAGAACTGCATTATTTTTTAATTCCAAAAGAGTTGATTGGATATGATGATGTTTATATTTCAACTATTCCAATTTTATCTAGTGAAGAAATATATTTAGGATTAAATTATTTTATTGTAAATTTAAGCATTTCAAAAGAAATCCTTCTTGTAAGAAAAGATTTAAAAGAAAGGCTTTTCGCACAAATTAATAATAAAAATAGCAAAAATTAGTATAAATTATGTTCTAAAGAATTATAGTATTCAAATAATTCAAGACATTTTTCTCTATCTAATTCTTTGACAACTTTATTACGAAATTCAGGTTGTTGCATTTCATAAAATTTTTTATCTCTAAAACCGATGTTTTCATTATCTTGAATAGTACAACCATAATATACTTTATCAATGTTAGCCCATAAAATTGCTGCATAACACATTGGACAAGGTTCGCCTGTTGTATATAATTCGCAACCACTTAAATCAAAAGTTTTTAGATTTTTACATGCTTTATGGATTGCCATTATTTCTCCATGACAAGTTGGATCGTTATTTTTTAAAACTTGGTTATGACCTTTTCCAACTACTTTACCATCTTTTACAATAACTGCACCAAAAGGACCGCCGTGATGAGATTCGATTCCTTTTTTGGCTTCTTTAATTGCCATTCTCATAAATTTATTCATATATGTTACCTACCTTTAATTATTATATAAAAAAACTCTAGAGAATTAAATTTTTGACGCAAACTTAAAGTTTAAAATTAAGAATTGCATAGTTAAAATTGTAAATAAACATTTGAAATAATTATGCTTGTAAATGTGATAAAACTAAATTAAAATATATAGGAAACTTTCTTTAAACTCGCATGAAGTTTAAGGCGGAAGGAGAAGATTATGAAAAAAGATGTACATCCAAAAATGCATAAATGCCAAGTAACTTGTGTTTCTTGTGGTAATACATTTGAAACATTAAGTACAAAACCAGAAATTAGAGTTGATACTTGTTCAAATTGTCATCCATTCTATACTGGTAAACAAAGATTTGTTCAAGCTGCTGGTAGAGTTGACAAATTTAATAAAAAATACGGCATTAAGTCTGAACAAGATAAATAAGATATTAATTAAGCAGATTAAAATCTGCTTTTTTAATATATATAATATTAACGATAGACTTTTTAATTAAAACAAGGAGGTTAGATCAATGAAAAAAAGATGTTATATTACTACTCCAATATATTATCCAAGCGGAAACGCACATTTAGGGCATACTTATTGCACAATAATGGCTGATATTATTGCAAGATATAAAAGAAATAGAGGAGTTGAAACATATTTTTTAACTGGCACAGATGAACACGGTCAAAAAATACAAAACAATGCTGAAAAACTTGGTCTTACTCCTCAGCAATATGTAGATGGAATTGCTGCGAAATTCCAAGATTTATGGAAAGAGTTAAAAATTAGCAATGATGATTTTATTAGAACAACGCAAGAAAGACATATAAAAGTTGTTAGTGAAGTTTTTTCAAGATTTTTAAAACAAGGTGACATATATTTAGGTAATTATGAAGGTTGGTATTGTGTTCCTTGTGAATCTTTTTGGACAAATGTTCAAGTTGGTGAAGATCATTTATGTCCAGATTGTGGTAGACCAGTTAATAAAGCAAGAGAAGAATCATATTTCTTTAAATGTAATAAATATTTAGATATTGTTTTAGAAGATTTTGAAAAACCCAAGTTTGTATTTCCAGAATCAAGAAAAAATGAAATGCTAAATAACTTTATTAAACCTGGACTAGATGATTTGTGTGTTTCAAGAACTTCCTTTTCTTGGGGAATTCAAATAAAAGAAAATCCAAAGCACGTAGTTTATGTTTGGTTAGATGCTCTTATTAATTATATAAGTGCTTTAGGTTATTTAAGTGATGATGATTCGTTATTTAAAAAGTTTTGGGATAATGATGATGTTGAAATTATTCACTTAGTTGGTGCTGATATTTCAAGATTTCATACTATTTATTGGCCAATGTTTTTAAAGGCATTAAATTTAAGACAACCAGATAGAATCTTTGTTCATGGATTATTAATGACAAAGGATGGAAAAATGTCAAAGAGTAAAGGAAACGTAATTGCACCTCAACCTTTAATAGATAGATATGGATTAGATTGTCTAAGATATTATTTAATTAGAGAAATTAATTTTGGAAGTGATGGTGTTTTTACTCCAGAACAATTTATTGAAAGAATAAATGTTGATTTAGTTAATAATTATGGAAATCTTGTTAATAGATCTCTAAATATGATCAAAAAATATTTTGATGGTGTAATTCCTCAATATGTTGAAGGTATTAAGGAAATTGATAAAGCTATTCAAGACGAAGTTTTAAAAACAATTTCTAAGTATGAAGAATTAATGGATGATTTAAAATTAAGTGAAGCAACTAATGAAGTAATGCTATTAGTTGATAAAGCAAATAAATATATTCAAGCAAAAGAACCTTGGACATTAGCTAAAAGCGAAGAAAATATTGATGAACTTAAAATGGTTATGTCAAATATTGCTAGAATTATTTTTGTATCCACAATGTTATTAAAACCAATAATTATTGAAAATTATAATAAAGTATTTAATTATCTTGGAATTGAAAAAGAGGTTAAATATAAAGATATATTAGATGTTCATTATTTAGATAATTTAAAATTAAAAGATTGTGACATTTTATATAAAAGATTAAATGTTAATGAAGAATTACAATATATTAAAGACAATATAAAACAAGTATAAATCATGAAAAATAATAAGGTTTTGCAAGGAAAATGTATAGATTATACATTTGATGGGCAGGGTATTGTAAAGATAAATAATAGAACTATTTTTGTTCCATCTTTATTAAAAGATGAAGAAGCGGAAATAGAAATCATTTATCATAAAAAAGATTTTGATGTTGGAAAAATTAAGAAAATAATTAATTTTTCTCCATATAGAATTAATCCAAAATGTAAAGCTTCAACATCTTGTGGTGGATGTGTTTTTCAAAATTTAAATTATCAAGAACAAATAAGATTAAAAAAAGAACTTGTTAATAATAATTTGAAAAATATTGCTAAAATTAATAATAAAGTAGATAACTTTATAGCAATGGACGATCCTTATTATTTTAGAAATAAGATTCAAGTTCCTTTTCAATACGATAAACAACATCGTTTAGTTTATGGATTTTATAAATCAAAAACTCATGATGTTGTTTATAATCCAGATTGTGTTATAGAAGATAAAATAGCCAACAAAATCCTTGCAGATTTAAGGAATTTATTTATTTCTTTTAATATTGAACCATATAATGAAGACACTAGGAAAGGCTTTATAAGACATGTTTTAATTAAAACATCTTATTATTATGATGAAGTAATGGTTGTTTTAATTACAAATGAAATTGAATTTAAAAATAAAAATAATTTTATTAAGGAATTAATTAAATTAAACCCAAGTATTGTTACTATTATTCAAAACGTTAATAAAAGAGATACTAATGTCATATTAGGAGAAAAAGAAATTATTTTATATGGAAAAGGTTATATAAAAGATAAACTTTTAAACACAGACTTTTTAATTTCTTCTAAATCTTTCTATCAAACAAATCCGATACAAACTGAAAAACTATATTCTTTAGCTATTAAAAAAGCTAATTTAAACAAGAATGATGTAGTATTAGACTGTTATTGTGGTATTGGAACTATTTCTTTGATAGTTTCTAAATATGTTAAAGAAGTAACTGGTGTTGAGATTGTAAAATATGCAATAAAAGATGCAAATAATAATAAAAAATTAAATAATATTAAGAATGTTAATTTTATATGCATGGATGCAAAAGATTATATAGTAAATAATAAATTTGATGTAATTTTTGTTGATCCTCCAAGAAAAGGTTTAGAAAAAGAATTAATTAATAGAATATTAAAATTAAACATTAAAAAAATTATTTATATTTCTTGTGATCCAGGAACTCTTTCTAGAGATCTAAATTTACTAAAAGATAAATATCGAATCGATACTATTGATTGTGTTGATATGTTTCCGTTTTCTTTTCATATCGAGACGGTGTGTTCTTTATCGCTTAAGAAATGCTCTTAAAATAATGTTCTCGCTACGTTGATAAATTATAATTTTTCACTATATGTAATAGTGAACGTTATCTGATTTTATAGTTGCCGTGTTGATGAAGTGAAAATCGTTCAAGGAAGCATAACGCTGCAACATAATCAAGATAGGCATAAAAATGTTATTGCTTTTTATGCTTATATATAAAAAAATACGAGGTATATTTTGTAATGAATAATTCAATTAAAGAATACTATGAGAAATTAACTAAAGAACTATTAACTACTTTTGTTAATGAAAAGTATAAAGATAGTAAAATTTTAGATAAACCAGATATTCAATCTAACGATGGAACTTCATTTGGTGTTGAAGTGACGGAATGTATGAGTTCTTACGATGGAACAGCTGAAGCGTTTGCTCGCATGTATTTCAACAAAAGCAATACTAATGAAGAACTAGAAGAAAAAATGTCAAAGATGAAATTAGATTGTCTTATTTTACACGATGATAGTAATTCATGGAGAACTTTCTCATCAACTCAAGGAATGTTTGATGTAACAAAAAAGAAAAAGGAAATAGCAGATTGTATTAAATCTAAGAATATTAAAAAAGAAGAAGGCTATAAACTTTTTAATGAGAATTCATTATTTTTGTTTTGCAAATTTTCATACAATATGTGTGATATAAAAGATATTGTTGCAAATATTTATGACAATTATTTTGATTTAATATTTTTTGAGTGTACTGGTGTGATGTTTGTTTATTATAAAAACAACAATAAAATTATTTCTTATAATTACTCTGAAAACTATTCATATTCTAAGATATTTGATATATTAAAATCTAAGTCTTCTTGATTCAAGCAAAAGAAAATAATCAATTAGATAGATACCATAACTAAGATAGTTCTTTTGTGCTACAATATAAATAAAGTAAAATTTAACAAAAAGAAATATATTAAGTTTTATTTTAATTTAGGCCATCTAACTTTTACAGAATATTGATTATAAAATGTATTTGTAATCAAGGAGGATGGCATGAAATATTATAAAGTAAAAGTTAAATGTGGACACGTAAGAAAAAGTAAATACATACTCAAATGGATTTTTATCAAAGCTGAAGACGGCAAAGAAGCTGCTGAGATAGCGAGGCGGAAACCTCGAGTCAAACATAATCATAAGGATGCAATAAGAGAAGTTATCGAGATAGATTTTGAAAAATATTGTTTGGGACTGAGAGCTATGGAAGATGATGCTTACTTCCAAGTACATAATAAACAAGATCAAATAAGTCTTAATGTAGTAAAACAAGAAGAACTGATTGACGAAGAGGTAGTTCAAAAGTTGAAGAAAAAATCCATCGGTCGTAGATTAAGAGAAACAGCGATTGAAAAAGAATGGAAAAAAATGAAGTATAGAGGATATAGTTATTATGAATAAAAAAAGAGTTGGAAATTTTATAAAACAATTAAGAAAAGAAAAAGGCTATTCTCAGGAGCAGTTGAGTAACAAACTATACGATATGGATGTGGCGGTATCAACAAACGCCATAAGTCAATGGGAAAGGGGCGAGACGATTCCAGATGTTTCAAATCTCTTAACATTAGCTGATTTGTTTAATGTTTCTGTCGATGAATTGTTAGATGGTAAGCGATATGAAAAAGTAGATTATAAAGAAATATATTTCTCATATAACAATGAGTGGCCTTATAAATATTATGTTAATACTAATGTAAATTTATATGAAATGGATCAAAATCAAAAAATACTGATTAAAAATAGATTCAATGAATTATTGAGAATTCGTGTTGATGATGATTTCGCCAAACAAGAAGAAGAGGAATTTTCATTCCTTATAAAATATTTCTTTGATATATCAGATTATTTATTAGATGAAGAGGATAAAGCAACTAAAAACTTGAATATTCATCAACGCATATCATATGTTTTGAATCAGTGTTCTAATATGAGCGTCGAAGAAAAAATATGGGAACTTAAAAAACTTATTATTCCAAACATTGAAATAGATTTAAATTTCCAGGATTTTTCTGTTGAAGATAAATATGTAGATAATCCATTCTTTGACAAAAGATTCAAGGAATTAGAATTCTGGGAAAAGGATATAATTTTTGCTGCACTTCAAACATGTGATCCTATATGCGTTCATGATGATATGTGGGGCAGTAGAGGACTTTCAGATTACAAAAAAAGACATTGCGAAGAATTTAACAAGGATGAAATAGTTCGCTCAAAAATCAAATATCTTTTAAATAATGGTGCTTGTTTAAATAGGCAATATATCAACTTCATCAAACAAAGAGAAGAAGAAAGAAGAATTATTGATAGAATTGAATATTTATATAATCTTTGTGAAAAACCTATTGAATTTTTTACTTCAGAAAACGGCGTGGAAAGAAAGTTTATTGTTAATAATACCTTTAGGAACAGATTTTTTATAAATCATTACTACAAATTATTTATCTTAGATAAAGAGATATCTCTAGAGGATGCTTTCAATTTCTTTGCTAACAATGACAATATACCAGAAGAGTTGATGATGATCTGGGCTAAAAAAGAGAATATCGATATTAATCAGAAAAAAGAATATTTAATTGCTGATATTAAACAAAGATGTGGTTACAAAATTCAAATGTGGAACGAAGCTAAGGCAATAGAAAAAGAAATAGCCGGAGGAAAAGAGGAGTTAAAGCTTTTAGTTGCTAATTTAAAATCCGGAATAAATAAATATAAAGTTACAGTGAACCATGAAGTTGGAGGCAGTAAATGGTCAGAAATTAGAAATTATTGCCATCAATGGAATCAAGACCTAACATATGAGGAAATCAAAAACAAAAGAGATATCAAAGCCACAAAAGAGCTTTTAAAGAATATTGATAATCTTACATTAAAAGATATTAGAGAAAAATATTTTATAAAGGAGGTATATTGCGATGAAGAATAATATATCTTATTCAACAGGAACCCTTATTGAAAAATTAAGAAAAGATTCGAATTTAACATTGCAGAAATTAGCAGAAGCACTCCATGTTAGCAAGGCTGCTATTTCCCAATGGGAAAGTGGTTCCGGAATCAAAACTGAAATGTTATATGAATTATCTAAATTCTTTAACATCAGTGTTCATGAACTGATAAATGGCAAGCTAGACAATGAATCAAACACTGATTATTGGAAGAGAAATTATGATCTTTCTAATTACGAATTTGATGAGAATATAAGTGAAAACAATCTAGATAAGCTTGAAAGTTACTATAAATGTATTAAACAAATAAAAAAAGAGTTTTATAGATTACTTCCATTATGGTCTGAAAATAAGCTAACAGAATCCGAATTAGAAGAATTTAATTTTATCAAAGATAATTATTTTACTTTTGATGATAGTTATTTTGCTGCTTTAAAAATAGGAATGGGTGCATTCCGCTTTAAGAGTGAGAAAGAAGAAAAAGATTTTGTATCAGAAATATACGCTAAATTTCAAAATAAACCAGAAAAAGAGCTCGATTGGGAACTCTCAAAATTATATGGTTTTAAAGGTGATTATAAAGGTGATGGCGTTTGCAAAAGCAGATCGACAAAAGCTCTTGAGTTGTATCTTTCGATACTTCCTCAGGTATTAAAAGATGCTTTGTTTATGGCTAATCTAGAAATAGAAGAAGAAGTAGAACAAAGCAATGGATTAAGCGCTTATAAGCAAAAAACTAAACGTCCTTTGACTGATGATGAGATAGAACAAAGGCTATTCTTGAAAATCATGATTAATAATGGGTGTCATTATATGCAAAAAAGAAAATTGCATTCATATATTGACGAAGAAAATATCAACATGCTTGAAGGTACAATTACTGAGTGTGATTTGAATGCCAATGAGCATTTTGAAAACGATGGACTATTCATAGATTTTGGAGGGCACTCAAGATTAGATGCTCTTCAAAATTGGAAGTTCTATTCCTATGAAGAATACGAAAAAATGATTGATAAAAAAGAAACTGAAAGACTATTCAATTTGCTTAATTACAAAAACGATAATCCTTTAAAGTACTACGAGTATATTACTCAATAAAAATAACGACCTAGCCAAAATCTAGGTCGACTTTTTATAAGCAGACAACTTTGCAATCTATGTAGCAGAACTTTTCGTTTATGTATTCTTGGAGATGGCCTTCAAATAATGCAGGCATATTTATGTATTTTTTTCTAAAGATTTTAATTTCCTCAGTTGATCGAGGTCTGCTCTTAGGAATGCAGTAAACCACAGTGTGTTCATTAATGACTCTTATCTTATTAATAACCACATGTATTAATTCGCCATCAACATCTATTACGTCTCGTTTATAATCCTTAAGCTTTTCTTTTATGGTCTCATATCTCTTCTCGGATTCATCGGCAAATGTTGCCATTTTTAGTTTCAAATAATATTAATTATTTATATATTTCTTTTTTAATAGATAGTTGAATGTTTAGTAATTATAGAATTATTGTAAGTTCGATTGCCATAACTATAAAATTATAATAAAATCACATATTACAGATATATTCTGCTATATTGTTATGTATATAATAAAAAAATAAAAATATTATTCGAAAAAACGATTACTGCAAATCAAAAAGCACTAATAAGATGTTATTATTAATTGTACTAGGAGACAAATTATGATTTTAAAAGGGTATGGAAATAGAATTAATAATATATTTCAACTATTAGGAAATCACGAAAACGATATAACAAAATCGATTGCTTATACTTTATCAAAATGCGAAAACTTTGCTATTAATTTCTTACATGAACTTGGGATTGATGTATTAAATCTTGATTTAGACATATTGATAATTACTTATCAGCAAACTCAAGAAGATGGCATCTCAGACATAGAAATATTATATCCAAGTAAGTTTCATATAATTATTGAGGCAAAGAAAGGTGTAAATCTTCCTAGTCCTAGTCAACTAACCAAATATGCTAATGATTTAAATAAAACACTAGAACCAATTAAATTAATTTATACATTGTCTGATAGTCAATATATTCAAGCATCATCTTTGATACCTCGGGAAATAAGTGGTGTTCCAATTAAACATTTAATGTATAGTAAAATTATAAACTTAATCGATAAGTCGAAAGTTAGTGCGAAGAGTTATACAAAAAGAATTTTAGATGAGCTAAAAGAATACTTGAAAGGAGTTGTTTCAATGCAAGACAATCATTCTAATACTGTATACGTTGTTCCTCTTAACGAAAATAGCGTGCGTGAACATGACAAAGAGAGGACATACCATTGTCCTGTAGGTAGAAGATTTTTAAAAAGTCCTGAAAATTATTTAGGATTTAGATTTGGAGGAAAATTGCAATATATAAATCACGTTGAAAAATATGAAACATATTCAGAAAACGGAATTCCGATGTTTAAATTTTATTTAGGTCCTGACATTATTCCTTCTAAAACAATAAAAACTGGTGGAAAATATAGAGGAACTAAATGTTATTGTGATATTGACCTACTTTTGACTTGCGATACAATTGTTGAAGCAAGAATTAAAACTGATGAAAGACATAGGTAAGAGATCATTGATGGGTTGCAAATAAAATAAATTTATAATATTAAAAAGTATAAACATAAAAATTTTATAAAATTCTTAGGGAGAAAAATTATGAAGAAACTATCAATTCTATCTCTAGCTTTTCTTGGAATAGTTAGTATGACTTCTTGTTCAAATAGTGAAGTTTATTCTTTAAAAGAAGCTTCGGGTTTTGATTTGTCTAATATTTCATCTGTTCAAGTATCAGAAAGCGTTTATCAAAGTTCTACATGGAATTTAATTGATGATGCTTATCAATACTTAGATTGTGATTATATTAAAGTTGATTTTGATATTAATAAAGAGTTCTTATCTTCTTGGCCTTCTTCAGAATTAAAAGATAATGCTTATGTTTTACACGTTAATATTAAAGATATTGAACTATATAAAGATAACGGGATAACTTTTTTTATAAGTCATAATACTAATTATATGTATTTTGATGGAATTGAAGCAACATATAGATCTAGTGATAAAGTGCCATCAAAGTTTATAGAATTGATTAATGATAAGTCAACTTATAATAATTAATCATAAAAGTTTCTTTGTTTTATTTTTTAATTAAACGAATATAAAAATGTTTATTTTTTAAAACAATAAGCAAGAATTTAAATAAGTTAAAGCATAATACTAATTTGATAAATAAATGATTTTATTTTTATAAACAGTACCATAAAATAGTTTTTAAATCTTCATATTCCTGAATAAAACAAAAGACTGCATCTATATAGTGAACCCCATAAGTCTTTCTAGTATTTTCTACTAGTCCAACTTATGTGGTTCACTATAAAAGAGCAGACCTTTTATTTTTTAAATAAATAATTATGGAATTATTAATATCTAATTATGTATACTAATTAAAGGTTAAAAATAACTTATTATTGATAATTTAAATTTCTTATTTAAATAGAAAGGAATTATTTTAAAATATGGATACAAAATTTATATTTGTTACAGGCGGAGTTGTTTCTAGTTTAGGAAAAGGTATCTCTGCTAGTAGTTTGGGTTTATTATTAAAAAAACATGGATTAAAAGTTTTTATGCAAAAATTTGATCCATATTTAAATATTGATCCAGGTACAATGTCTCCTTATCAACATGGAGAAGTTTTTGTAACCGAAGATGGCACTGAAACAGACTTAGACTTAGGACATTATGAAAGATTTATTGATGAAAACTTAACTAGAGAATCAAGTGTAACAAGTGGAAGAATTTATAAGCATGTTTTAGATAAAGAGAGAAAAGGTGATTATCTAGGTTCTACAATTCAAGTTATTCCTCATATTACAGATGAAATTAAAAGAAGAATCAAACTAGCAGAAACTAAATCAAACGCTGATGTAATTATTACTGAAATTGGCGGAACTGTTGGTGACATTGAATCTCTTCCATTTATTGAAGCTATAAGACAATTTAGAATTGAAAGAGGTTATGATAATGTATTATTTATTCATAATACTTTAGTTCCATATTTAAAAAGCAGCGAAGAATTAAAAACAAAACCAACACAACATAGTGTAAAAGAATTACAATCTTATGGAATTCAGCCAGATGTTATTATATTAAGAAGCGAGAAAAAAGTTAACGATGCACAAAAAAGCAAAATCTCAATGTTTTGTAACATTGCAAAAGAAGCTGTTTTTGAGGCTCTTGATCAAAGAATAATTTATGAAATTATCACTTCTTTATATAATCAAGGTTTTGATAAATATGTATTAAAAAGAATGAATTTTGAAGAAAAATATCAAAAAGATATTTCTTTAGACGATTTTAAAGAATTAATAAAAAATATTAAAAATTTAAAGAAAGAATTAAATATTGCAATTGTTGGAAAATATGTAGAATTACATGATGCATATATTTCAATTACAGAATCTTTAAAACATTCGGGATATAAATATGATTCAAAAATTAATATAAGTTGGATAAATTCTGAAAATATTAATGAAGATAATGTTAAAGAAAATCTAGATGTTTGCGATGGTGTTGTTATTCCAGGTGGTTTTGGTGTTAGAGGAACCGAAGGAAAATTAGCAGCTATTAAGTATTGTAGAGAAAATGATAAACCTCTATTAGGTATATGTTTTGGATTTCAATTAGCACTGATTGAATATGCAAAAAATGTCCTTCACATAGAAGGAGCAAATTCTACAGAATTAGATGAAAATTGTAAAAATAATATAATAGATTATTTGCCACAACAGTATAAGGGAATTGATCTTGGTGGAACAATGAGATTAGGGGCTTATGACTGTGTTTTAAATAAGGAAAGTTTATCATATTCTTTATATGAAAAAGATCAAATTTCTGAAAGACATCGACATCGTTATGAATTTAATAATAAATACTTAGATTTATTTAAAAATGATCCTAACTTTATTGTTGCTGGAGTTAATCCACAAACAAATTTATTAGAAATTT
>JADIMN010000023.1 GCA_017694735.1 Candidatus Alectryobacillus merdavium | reverse complement strand
TTTGTTACTGTTAATCTTAGTAAATGGGACGCTATCCTGTAGGTTTTCATCCATTCAAAAACAACGTTTGTTACTGTTAATCCCTTTAAATTAAAAGTATCTCCGGGTAAAACCTCATATTCAAAAACAACGTTTGTTACTGTTAATCTGTGCAACAGCCTGTTGCTGTTGTGCACTCGCACCGAATTCAAAAACAACGTTTGTTACTGTTAATCGCGTCCAATGCCTGTATATAGTACCCCAGGTTTGGTATTCAAAAACAACGTTTGTTACTGTTAATCTTAAATATAGGAGGTTATTTATATGTTTTTTCCCGCATTCAAAAACAACGTTTGTTACTGTTAATCATGGGCCATTAGATGCGTTCATGAAGCCACCCTGCAATTCAAAAACAACGTTTGTTACTGTTAATCTGATAGCCGAAGACGGCGTCATCCTGCGCGTTACCTATTCAAAAACAACGTTTGTTACTGTTAATCTCTATAAATGGTAGTTCGTGGCACGTTATAAATTTCATTCAAAAACAACGTTTGTTACTGTTAATCGCCGCCAAAGAAGCATATACCTCACAATCCCAATAAATTCAAAAACAACGTTTGTTACTGTTAATCTTAAGACCTGCTTTCTTTAAATCCTGTACTTCCCATATTCAAAAACAACGTTTGTTACTGTTAATCAATACCTTGTAAGGCTACATCTCACGTTTGGGCAAAATTCAAAAACAACGTTTGTTACTGTTAATCCCCTCGTTTTTAAAGACTTTATATTTTATAATATAGCTCAAAAACCTTGACATTTCAACATTCTAAGTAAAATTTACCAGGCATAATGCATTTATCTTTCCAATGAAAGAAATGAGCCATAACGCTTTTATTTATAAGGGTTTATTGGCATATGCTTATTTTTATGCCTGGTAAAATTTAGTCTATAAAAACAAACTTTCTCCAGTTTCTACATCTTTTTTACCTATAAATTCTTCACCAAATACATCACCATTCATTAACTTTATTATACAAACAAAATCTTCTTCATCTACTATAACTTTTTGTAGTTCCAATTTTAATTTCATTAATTTTGATGGTGTTATTTCTCCTCTAAATACTGAGTTTTGAAAATGTGATAAATATTTTTTACATATCTTAAACACCTTTTGCACTCTCTTCTCATTTACATCATAAAACACAAAGGCATAATTATAATTTATTTTTTTGCGCATCTATCAATATCCCGCTTTCAATGAATATGGTATAAACTCCTTATTTCCTGTGATAAATTTTATCAACTTATAACAATCTATTTTTAACATTGAATGATATGATGTTTTCCTTTTCAACTTTGGATGCTGCATTACCATTTCCATACGATCTTGAAAAGCTTTTAAAAATATATTTCTGCCTTCTTCATTTAATATGCAATAATTTACTTTTCTTTCAAAATGATTTTCTACTCGTATTTTTCTATTGTTCACTCAATCAAAAATAGTTTTAAATACAATAGCAGGCTTAAAAACTTCACTAATATCCAAACTCAAAGAAAATCGTCCTTCTGATGGTTCATGCAAAAAGCTTATTCTCTGGTCTAAATGTGTTCTGTAAATAGCTGATATTGTTTTTGTATATAATAAAGTATTGCCAAAAGATATCAATGCATTTATAGGATTATCTGGTGGTCTTTTTACTCGTTTATTCATAACAAAATCTTCAGGTAAAAAATATTTAAATGTGCTATAAAATCTAAGCCATAAATCACCTTCAAAAGCCATTAATTCTGGTATAGATTTTACTTCATTTACAGCTGAATAAAATTGTGTTTTTATCCAATCTAATACTTCTTTTACCTCTTTTTTATCATGCTTATAATAGTGATACAGCACTTCATAAATATTAATACCAATTCCTTTTACAATCGCTCTTGCTACAGTCAAACGGTCTGTATTAAATTTATTGACTTGCTTCACTAACAATTTTCCGCTCATATATTTTTTTCTTGGATAAAAAGTACCACTATAATTACCATAATAATTAAAGAAATGAACTATTATATTTTTCTGTGCCAAAAAATCCAATAATTTACTATTGATACTCACTTCATTAAAGCAATAAATTTCTTTAATATTTTCTACAGGAATATATGAATGCTTTTTATCATTTTTAAAATACAGTGAATTATCTTTCCTGCTCAATTCTCCCATAGATGTAATACATTTTGTATTGCCCATAATATCACGTCTTTCTCCGAACAAATTTAAATATAACAATACTCATAATATGCACATTTTTTACAACTGCTTTTTCCTAAAACTGGTGGTACTTCATCACATTTTAATAATTCATCAATGGCTTTTACATGTTTTTCTAATATAATTTCTAACTCTGGAGTTAATTCTAAAATCATTGTTTTTTTAGGAGTCTTTTTCTTTTCAATGAATTCTAATTTTCCTTTCCGCACAATTCCTTTATCTTTCAATATTTTCAAATATAACAGTAATTGCCATTTACAAGCTTCAACATCAGCATCAGATTTTTTAACTTCTATTAAATATTCCTTAGTCAATTTGTCTAATTTAATATTTCTTAAAGCTATTTCTGTATTCTTATCTTCTGCCCTTTCTTCATGAAGTACCCTTCCAATCTTTACATCTTCACTATTATCTTCCAAATTTATCCGATTTCCAAATAAATAGCATTGCCTAGGACAATGAATATAATAATTCATCAAAGTTCCGTTTACTTTCATTTTTGATACCTTCTTTATCTCATATAAAATCTATACCTCCAACACCTTGCAACATCTCTCTATTAAATTTATCTTTTTTAAAATATTTATCTCCATCTTCTATATAAATTATATTACCCATTTTATCATTATATTCCTTTAATTCTAAATTTGCTTTATTGACTTGATATATAAAATAATTCATTTTACTTGTTATTATAGACATATTTACTTTCCACTCTGCATAATCCATAGAATATCTCATTTTCAATAAATTTATATATTGTTGCCAAATTTCTTTACCATTTATTACGTTTCCATTAACATCTTTAATCGTTCTTGCTAAATAAACCTGTACTATATTTTTATTTTCATCAATTAATTTCATATGCTTAGCAATACGTTCATAATTTAAATCAGCTATATTCTCTAAAAAATCTTTAAAAGTTGCTTTATTATTCTTTTTAGTTACATCTAAAATTTTATTATAATAATCACCAAAATTTTTATTAATAAGAATTTCTCTCATATTTTCTTCTTCTACCGTAAATTCACTATCTACTCTAATATCATTTTTATAAATAGTTTTAGCATCATCAATCTTAAAGAAATATGTTATTCCCTTTCTTTTACATGAACGATTTATTCTACCTATGAATTGTTCTTCACTATCTAACTTAGATATATTTTTATAACTAATATCCATATCTAAATCCACACCAGCTTCTATAACTTGCGTTGCTATCAAGATTATAGTTTTTTTTGTATTCTTTACTTCATCTAAAATTCTTTTACGTTCAGCTAAGCTATCATCACCAGATAAATACTCAATTTTTATATTTTTTCTACAAAATATTCATCTTCTACCAAATTCATCCAAAAATCATTAGCAGTTCGCTTCTTTATAAATTCAATTAGAATTTTCTTATCTTTATCTAAATATTGCTTTAAGTGTTCTTTTAGTTGAACAAATTTATCATCAGATTGATTATCTAATAAATCATAATTTAATTGAACACGATTTTTAAAACAATCTGTTTTAAAAAATTTATTAGAATCTTTCAGTAAAAATATTGCATCTGATTGACCTTGCGATAATCTATCTAAATTAGGTAATGTAGCTGACATAATAATAATTTTCATATTAAATAACTTTGCTAATGGTTTCAAAAAACATATTATTTCTGTCCATATACTATTTTTATAGCTTTGAATTTCATCTAGTACTATCACACTATTTATTAATTGATAAAAACCGAATAAATTTTGTTGACTTTCTCCAAATATAGTATTAAATAAACTAATATGTGTTGATAAAATCATAGGATAATTTAAAAATTGCCTATCTAATAAAGATTGTCTATAAACACTTTTTTCACTATTCTCATCAGCTTCATCATTTTCAGATATTATATTTCCCTTACAATCTACATGTTTTAATTTTATCGGTGTCAATGAATTTATTACAGCAATTTTTGAAATAATATTCTCTTTCTTTCCAAAAATATTTTCCAATGTATCTAAATTTTGTTCTACTAAAGTATTAAAAGGATAAATCCAAAAAATCTTACATAAGTCTTTATTCAAAGACATCAATTTAAAACTTAAATTCATTGCTGTATTACTTTTTCCACTGCCAGTAGGAGCTTCTAAATAAAATATATTTTCTTGATAATTATTTTTTATTTGTTCTTCAGCTTCACAAAAAATTTCACTGCGTAATATATTTATATTTGTAGCTTTATTTAAATTCTCTATAGACATAGGATAAATTTCATTTTGATATTTACGAATACTTTCCATTAAACCTGTATTCTCATAAATATTTATCCAATCTTGAACATTATTTAAATCTTCAACTTCATTAAAAGAACCATTATTCATAAATTCTGATGTCGCATAATAATCACTTGCAACTAACAAAGAGTATAACCATCTTATATAAATGCAAATATATATTCCTTGTTCTCTATTTCGTTGTTTACCATTTTTATTTATGAATTTTGTATCTTCAAATGATGCAATTATAATGTCAGTATCACCTTCCTCTAAAGATAAATCATTCAAATATATTTTACTTTTTGTTATAGCTTCTATTAATTTACTAATCGGTAAATCTTTAATTACTTGTTCACTATTATTATTTACTTTAAAATTAATTTTTCCGATAAAATCATTAATTTTATTTATGCCGCTATGGTGTCTTTCTATAATATATGCATGATATAATATAAACTCTTTAAGTAGACCTTTTATTTTTCTCCCTTTTATTTTCTTTATTACTTTATTTCTAAAATACGATAAATATAATATTGCTGAAATAAAAGAATGTTCTGTCCCTGTAAAATTTTTGTCTTTAATAATCTCTTTATTTTCCATTTTTTCAATTTGAAAATTCGGATTAATTTTTCCTAAATCATGAAAAATTGGAATAGCTTCTATCATTTCCTTTAATATAATCTTAGATTCTTCTACATCTTTTTTCTTTATCACTTTGTTTTGCCATAAAACATCGCAAAATCTATCTAAAATATCATCACATTTTTTCGCTTTCCAAAATTCATTAAAACAACGTTCTGTTCTTCTTGTATGTTCTAACAAAGTTTCATATATTTGTTCACCATCTTTTTCTTTTTCATTTTTAGGTTTTCTATGTGCTTTATATTTATCTACATTTTCTATCAAATCATTTAAAATCTTATAATCCAATTTAATCACCTTCTAGCCAAAAATTTTTACAACACTTGTTTCCATTAATCAGTTAAATATACTTAATCAATAAATATAATGTATTTATCTTCTATTTCTTTTTTATTTTTATCTTGTATACGATATACCTTTCTGTCTTCCTGCAACTCTACTAACTTTCCAGTATAAATAAATCTTTGAAATTCATAATTATTTGTTATTTCATTTATCTTATATGGCAAAGCTTCTTCATATTTAAAATTTCCTTTAGGCATAGGTTTTCCTTGAAATTTCCAATCCTCTATTTCTTCTTTTTCTAAATCTAATATATCTACATCATCCTTAAAGACAAAACTATCAATTCTATACATATCATCTTCTATAGTTTTTACTTCTTCTACGCCTAAATACTCGATATCTGCAAAATGGTCATTTGTTCCTAAATATGGATAAAATTCGCATTTATGATTTTGTATAGCTTCTTTGATTTTTATAGCTTCTTCACAATCTAGCAAAATACAAATTTCCCATTTAGGATTTTCAAGCCATTGTTCTTTTACAATCAGATTTCCGCCCTGTTCTTTGGAAGCATATCCAACAGAGTTATTAAAAATCTGTATTTTTTTAGTAATAACACCTTTAGGATTTAATGGCAAAATAGCAATCTTTAAATCTTTTAGTTTCTCATAGAATTCTGGATATGATGGCTCTAATTTGCCTTTTTTCTTTTTATTCGACAAAATATCTTGCATTTGACTATAACCTTTATATCCCAAAATAGCCCCTAAGATACCTAGTAAAGCTACTCTATGAATATTGCCATAAGTGAAATAACAATACGTATTTACTTCTGGCTTTTTAAAAAAAGCACTCTTTCCACTAAGTTTAAATTTTAAAATTTCCATTTATTACACCTCTTTAGAGGTTATGATATTAAAATGCTTAGCATCTTTTATATCGTCATTTATTAATTTTGTAGTATATGGATTGTAATAAATTTCTACAGATTTAATCTGCTGACTCATATCATTTAATATATCCGCCAAATTCTTCAAATCTATGATATTTTTATCTTCATCTTTTGCAAAAGTTACATATTCTGATAAATTAGGCAAATAAGCATTGCTTTCCGTTTCTACAAATACAGCGAACTCATTTTCGCAACCAACTTTAGAATTTGTTGCAAATGCTGTAGCAGATACCAATGCTGTGCGTTTAAAGTTTTGATAATCTTCTTCTGTATAACCTTCTGTAACACCTAATTCTATTAATTCTTTATAAGCAAGTGGATTAATTACAA
>JADIMN010000022.1 GCA_017694735.1 Candidatus Alectryobacillus merdavium | reverse complement strand
ATATAACAATAACCAAAAGGGAGCGTAGACAAAAACTTGGACTAAATAGAATTGGATGATCTCCAGACAATTCAATGAGTGAAGGATACTTAGGAACAATTAAAAATGAGTTCTTTTATTCAAATGATTGGAGGTATACAACATGTGATGGTTTTATTACTAAATTAGAAAAATATTTAATCTGGTTTAAAAATAAACGAATTAAGAGACGATTAGGATGTTTATCTCCAAAAGAATTTATGTTAAATTATAATCAATATTAGTCCAAAAAATATCCGCATCCCCTTTTGTACAAAATTAATCCGTGATTGACACAGAAAGATAAACAAATTTAGTATAAAAAAGTTTAAAAACTAAAGACCAAAATTTTGGTCTTTTTTCTATATTTACATAATGAACAATAAAAAAAGTGCAAAAAAGTATTGTGCAATTTAATTTGATGTGTTAATATATTCAAGTCATCAGTGAACAGTAAAAAAAGTGCATATAAATATTGTTGACTTTAGAAGGAGGTGCTATAATTATGATGTATAAGGTTACTATGAGATGTGGCCACGTTGGTGAAGGAAGATTTATTCCTATTACATATGTTGTCAACGGAAATTCAAAAAGCGAGGCTATTGAAGCAGCTAGAAGGATACCTAGAGTAAAACACGAGGACCCAGATGCTGTAATTCATATCTCGACTTGCTCAGAAGAGGAAGCTAGACAAATACGCGCTATTAATAATAATGATCCTTATTTAAAAAGCACGTATGATAAACCGATCGATCTAGAACTTATCAAAGACAGAATTAAGAAGATGCCTAATAGAAGAGGTATGAAGTCTAATACTGTTAGAAGGGCATCAAACTTATGGCAGAGAACTATGCAGGAGGCTATGCAATATGCGTATTAAGTTAATTGATTTATTAAATGAACATGATGGCAAATTAATCAGTGGACAAATTACCCGAAGAATAACAGCCAGAGAAGGACAAGACTATGTAACATCAGCAAAGGTGTTACTACCTAAAGCGATGATTAATGGCTGCGTTGACCATTCTTTACTAGCCGAAGAAAAACTAATAGCTCAACCAGATCAAGAAAGAATGACTAAAGAAGGCGATATAGTTATTAAGTTATCTACTCCTTATGATTCAGTAATTATAAGTAAAGAAGATGAAGGAATACTTGTTACATCTTTCTGCGCTATTATTCGTGGTTTAGATAAAGACACATCAAGATACCTTACTGCATATTTTAATTCAACCGAATTTAACAACCTTGCCAAAGCTTCAACAAGCGGATCAATCGTTATTGTGCTTGCGCTCTCATTCTTGAAAGAATGTTATATTCCTCTTCCACCCAAATTGGAAATGATAAGGTTAGGAGATGAATATATGCGCTTATTGGAAATGAGAAAAGCTTTTGACGAAGTATACTCTTTATCAAAAAAGAAAATAGATTTAACAATTACTAAGTATGCCAAGGAGGATAAATAATATGAAAGCTGATTTATCTAGAGTTTTAAACAGAGCCCTTATCAACGAATTTAAGACTGCTTACCGTGGTTCGACGGTTCAATCATTTGTTATCTGGTGCTTCTTAAAATATTGTTTAGACACCAAACTTTGTAAAGACACAAAAGAAGGTTTAGACAACATAACTAATGTATTAACGGATTTTTACAGTAAAACAATCGACACAAACCACGTTGAAAAGTTGTTTACTGATATTGATGAAATGTATGGTCAAGACAGACTACTATCAAGAATGTCATCGTTCTTCAGAGAAGAAACAAAATTTCATGAAGATATTATTGATGTCATTTCACAGCTTAATTTCAAAGCTAATTTAGAAGAGACTTTAGACTTAATCAAGGCCTCCATCTACAACTTGCAAAACAACTTAGGCGGACGTTATACCTTTGGTGGAACCAGCATTGGGATTAGCAGAACAGCTTCTTTATTATTGAAAGTTGAGGAAAAAGATTCATTCGCTGATTTCTGCTGCGGAACAGGCTTATCAACATTAGAAATTGTTAAAGATTTAAATACACGTGTTGAACTATCTGATATTAGTCCTGATGCAAGAGCTACTAGCTTAATGGTGCTCATTATGTTCGGCTATAAAAACATAAGAATTAGTGATTTTGAACCAGGAAACAAGGAAAAGGCATCCAAAGTGTTTGCAGATTTGCCTATTCTCCCAGATATGGTCAATGAAAAAATGAGTGTTTCCACTAAGTATCATGCCGATTTCTTGATTAAAGCTAAAAACATGATTGAAACAGAAGGCAAGGCAGTGCTTGTTGTGCCAGGAAAATATCTGTTTTCAGCAGTGGATGCTGTTAGATACAGCAGAGATGTGTTGGTTATTGAAGAATACTTAGATGCTGTTATTGCCCTTCCATACAGATTTGAAGGAACAGCAGCACTTGCTAATCTTATTGTGTTGAAAAAAGGAACTAAGAATCCTATCTTCATCGATGCGAGCAAGTTTGAATCAAATTCTAATGGCATTGAACAGATAGTGGATATATACAACAACCGAACTGAAGTAAATGGTGTTTCAAAAGTTTTATCCAAAGATGAAATTCTCGCTCAAGGAACTTCTTTTTCGCCGGCGAGATACACCATCAAAGAGACAACTGTTAATGTTGATAAAGAGCTTGAAGAAACCGAAGAAAAACTCAATGTTGCTCTTGCACATTTAAATGAATTAATGAATAAATAAGGAAGATTGGAAATATGATGGACGTTATTACTCGTAATAAAATTAATGCTATTTGGGACGGAATGTGGAATAACCAAATGGCGGATGCAAAAACTAATTTAACCCAAATTATTTACCTTCTTTATATCAAAATGCTTGATGATAATCAGCTTAAAAAGGAAGCTGATGCAAAGAGATTTGGTGTTGAGATTAAAAACCCAACTTTTAAAAGTGGAAAATATAAAGAACCAAAAGACGACAATGGTGATGTCATTGAAACAATCACTTATGAGGACTTAAGATGGCACAATTTTGCCAGATTCCCAACGGAAAAAATGTTCCATGTGGTAAAAGATTTCGTCTTCCAATTTATTAGAGAACACAATAACCAAGCAGACAATGCTGTTTCAAGGTTTATGGGCGATGCTAAGCTTGATATTCCTAGTGGCAAGATTCTTGAAAAAGTTGTTCGCGGATTAGACGATCCCGAATTACATCTTGAAGAAAAAGACATGCTTGGTGATGTTATTGAATATTTACTTTCCAAATTAGCTGTTAATGGTGAAAACGGTCAATTTAGAACCCCCAGACATATCATTCAAATGATTATTGATGTCATGAAACCAAAACTAGGAATGAAAATCTGTGATCCAGCCATGGGATCTGCGGGATTCCTCATGGCCTCTGCCAAATATATTCGTAATCATGAGCCTGAAAAGTTTAATGAACCAGACAGTTATCGAATTTTTAACAACGAAATGTTCTATGGCAACGAAACAGATATGGATATGCTCCGTATTGGTACAATGAATATGACCGCCCATGAAGTATCTAACCCTCAAATTTTCTATAGAAATTCATTATCTGATGATTTTACTGCAACAGATTATTTTGATGCCGTTTATGCAAATCCTCCTTTCTCAGGAAACATTGATTTAAATGACATTTCTAAGAGCGTTACTGATATTTCTGATACCAAAGTTACCGAGTTATTATTCCTTGCTTTATTTTTGAGGATTTTGCGTATTGGTGGTAATTGCGCATCCATTTTTCCTATAGGAGTTGTTAACAATACCGGTAAAGCATATAAAGATTTAAGAAAACTCCTTATTGAAAAACAACGATTAAAAGCTGTGATTTATATGCCAAAAAATATTTTTAAGCCGTATTCTGGAGTTGAGACTTGCATCTTATTCTTTGACAAAACAGATAACGGTGGGACCGATAAGGTTTGGTTATATCAAATGGAAAACGACGGATATTCTTTAGATGACAAGAGATTGCCTGTTGAAGAAAGCGATATCGATGATATTGTTGCTAGATTCTGCAATGAAAGTGAAATAGAAAGAACCAGATACGACAAATCATTCTTCGTAACCAAAGAAGAGATTGTGGCAAAAAAATATTCATTAAAATTTAATGATTATCGCAAAATACAACGTAAGGCTGTTGAATATCGCGATTCTAAAGAGATTGTGAAGGATCTCGAAGATTTAGAAACCGTATTTAATGACTTACTTTCTAAAATTCGATAAGAAAGAGTGTAATACTATGGATGATATTCGTGTATGTGATTTAGTTGATAGAGTGTCATCGTCATTGAAAATAGACGATTTGTACAGCGAGGGAAAGTACCCTGTTTATGGTGCTAAAGGTTTAGTTGGCTACTTGAACACATTTCAGACTACCGTTGAATCAATTGCTCTTATTAAAGATGGTGCTGGTGTTGGTAGAGTTCAAATAATTCCTGCCCACTCTTCTGTGATTGGCACAATGCAGCTGCTGGTTCCAAAGAATAACGTTGATGTAAATTATTTATATTATCTTTTTAATTACTTGGATCTAGGGCAAAGTTTTAGCGGAGCAACAATCCCACATATTTATTTCAGAGATTATGGTGAATTAAAAGTTAAAAAGTATTCAAAAGATGAACAAAAAGTAATTGGCCAAAAGCTCAGCGATATTGACAAATTATTAAAATTAACAATCAAGAAAAAAACTTTGATTGATGAATTGCTAAAGTCCCGTTTCTTTGAAATTTTTGGTGATGTGGGAATTAATTCAAAGCAGTTTGAAATAGTTCCTCTTTCTGAAATAGCTGATTATTGGAATGGCTTAACTTATAAACCAGATGATATTGCCAAAGAAGGTGGGGTTTTAGTATTGCGTTCAAGCAACATCCAAGACGGCATGCTTTCTTTTGAAGATAACGTTTTTGTGAATTGTAAAATCAAAGAAAAATGTCTTGTAAAGGATAACGATATCTTAATGTGCTCCAGAAATGGTAGTGCAAAGTTAGTGGGGAAAGTAGCATTAATTGAAAATATGAACAAACCAATGGCGTTTGGTGCATTTATGATGATAATTCGAAGCAAATACTATAGTTATCTAAAAAATTATTTTGAAACAGATGCTTTTAGGGACCAAATAGCTACTAATACCTCAACAATAAATCAAATTACTAGTGGAATGATGGATAATGTATATGTTCCGTTGCCAAAAAAAGAGAATCTCGACGAATTTGAATCTATCTATTCTTTGACGAAACAAGTAAAAATGGCAATTCTAAAAGAAATTAAAACAATAACTGAATTATTAAACAGTAAAATAGAATACTATTTTGGTATATAATCTTATTTGGATATGGATTTTGGGTATTTAAAGGAAATAGAGTGTTTTGGTCGTTTATATGATCTTCTTTCAGGAGAAGAAGTGTTTTCTTGCAATCTTCCTGAGCAACAATATTCTTTCAAATGTATTAGTTATTTTGAAGAGCTTAAAAACCTTGTTGATTACGTATTTGAGAAAGCTTTACCTCAAGTTAGGAAAACTCAGAAAAACAGAGAATTTATAAAGTTAATTAACGAAAAAGAATTTAGAAAATTCTTAGGTAAAACAGAATACTATCAAAAGGTTCATTTTATTTATTTGGCTGCTTGCAATGCATCGTTTGATAATTCTACGGTTGATAAAAACACTGCAGAGTTAGCTTTTGAGTGTCTAAAAGAAATTACATATGTGGTTTTTTCAAAAATCAACGCTTTTACTGATTCTCAAAAACTCAAATACCAATATGTCAAAAACATAAACCATGAAATAACAGAAGCAGAAACAAGAAGAATCTACATAGATACAAACCTCAAAAATGTTCATTATCGTGTCAATAATACAAAGGACTCTCTAGGGCACGGCAAACCAGGTGTTAATGAAGTCTGTGTTGAAATCGAAACACACAATCTCCCTCATCAAGATATTGGCTATATTGACTACGTTATTTACAACAAATCTGGTGATCCTGTGGCTGTAATTGAAGCAAAAAGAACTTCTGTTGATGAACATGTAGGTGCCCAACAAGCTAAAGACTATGCTGATTCTTTGGTTAAAGATTTAGATCTTTCTTATCGCCCAATAATCTATTATACAAACGGATACGTTATTAAGATTCAGGACAGACTTGGCTATCCTGCTAGAGAAGTATCAAACTTTGCTTCGTTAGTTGACATTGAGAGATTAATTAAGAGACAAGCACCTGGACCTGATGATAAAAGAATTAAAATTAAGAACAAAAAAGTTGATGAGACAATCATTGATAGAAGCAAATTGATTGAGGCATCACACGATTTAATCGAATCGATGGATGCTGATATGAGAAGAAAGGGCTTATTAGTCCTTCCTTGTGGTGTTGGGAAGACTAGAACTGCTGTTGCATTGAGCAAAATTCTTGTTGACAACGAATGGGTTGAAAACGTTTTATTTTTAGCCGATAGAAATAATTTAGTGGATAATGCTGTTAAGCCATTTAAAAAACATATGGCTGGTGTAACAAGCGATATATCTGCTGAGAATCCTGGAGCTGATTTAGACGCAAGATACTGTGTTTGTACTTATAACACTATGTTAAATTACATCAATAGTGCTGATAAGAAATTCTCTGTTGGTCACTTTGATTTGATTTTTGTCGATGAAGCACATAGGTCATTATTTAATGTTTATCGTGCAATTTTTGATTATTTTGATTCATTCCTTATTGGTTTAACGGCTACCCCAAGCAAAGCAGTCGATAGATCTACTTACGAAATTCTCGACTTAAATGTAAACGAACCGACGTTTGAACTTAAGTTTGAAGAAGCTGTTAATTTAGGATATTTAGTTAGCTACAAAGCATTTGATAAATCTTCTGAATTAGCGAAGAAGGGCCTTAAAAGAGAAGATGTAGATCCAAGCTTACTTGATGAATTTGATGAAATTGCTCAACAAGGCGATGATCCAGAATTCATTGGTGGTGAGGAATTTAGAAGACATCTTTTGAATAACGACACAATAGACAAAATGTTTGCCGATTTATTTGAGTTTGGACTTCGTGTTGATAATGGAAATAAGATAGGCAAAACACTTATTTTTGCTCCTACATCAAAGATTGCGGACGCTATCGAGGATAGATTTAAAAAACGTTATCCAAAACTAGGCGACGATTTCTGTCAAACCATTTACCACGAAATCAAGAAGAATAAGACCAGACAGACAAACTTTGCTAAAAAAGATTCGAATCCACAGATTGTCATTTCTGTAGACATGATGGATACAGGCGTGGATATTCCTGAGATTGTGAACCTTGTTTTCTATAAAAAAGTTTTATCCAGAATCAAGTTCGACCAGATGTGGGGCAGAGGAACAAGAACTTGCAAAGATTTGAGAGTTGTTTCCCCAGATAAAGACTATTTTGAAGGCCGCTCTATAGATGATGAGCGTAAAGAGTATAACGACAAACAGGGCTTCTTTATCTTTGATTATGGTGGCAACTTTAAATACTTTGATGAACATCCTGAAGGTAACGATCCATCAGTAACAATGAATCTTAACCAGAAAATCTATGATGTATATCTTCAAATGATATTCGAATTGCAAAAAATCCAATATCAAGAACAAGTTAAATATAAGACCTATTATGATAAGTTGAAAAACCTGTGGATCCAAAAAATCCAGGAATTAGACACAAACAGAATGGATGTTTATAAAAATCTTATTTATGTTGATAAGTACAAAGATCCTGCAAATTGGGTGCCTCTCACCGAAAGCAAAATGTTTGAAATCAGAAAGAATTTGCTCAAGTTGATCGATCCAGACACAATAGATGACGTTTACTATAGATCGTTTGAACTTCGTATGGCTACGATTCAATTGTCGCTTCTTTCGCCTTCTGTTAATTCAGCCAAACAACAAAAACAACTGCTCGAAGTGGCGACCAAATTGTTAACAGGTCCACAAGGCAGCATACCTGAAGTTTTTGTCAAAAAAGAACTGCTAAAAGAAATCTGCAATGAACATTTCTTTGAAAGTTTGGAATTTTTTAAGATTGAACAGATTAAAAAAGAAATAGGTCCATTGGTGAGATATCTTAAAGGCGAAAGTGAAGGAGTTGTTATTACCAACTTTAACGATAAAATTGAAACCACAGAAAGAGACGTTACCTTTAATTTTGATGACTTTAGAACCTATAAAGAGAAAATTATTCTTTACCTAAGAAAGCATTTCGGTGATATTAAAGCAATTGAGAAGATTCTTAATTTAGAGGAATTAACTCAGGAAGATATTGATGAAATCACACAAACTTTAGATAGTCTTAAAGCTGAGGGTGATGAAGACATTTGTGCAACCCCAGAAGAGTTGATTGTCTTTATCAGACAAATTATTAGGTTGGATAGAAAAGTAATTGATGAAAAATTCGCTAAATTACTCAATGCTTATAGCTTTACCAAAGAACAAAGAAGAATAATTGATTTGATCATTGATTACGCGATAAGAAACGGCAACATCACCAATTCTGATTTGGTTAATACTCAGCCGTTTAGCGATATAAACATTTCTAAAGAATTTAACAACAACATTGATCCAATCCTTTTGATTGTTCAAGCCTTTAACAATTGCCTCCATGTTGGTGCTTAATTATGGATCATAACAAGAAGCTTAATTATATTAACTATATTTTGATGAATAGAGATGCATCTTACAAAGGACCTGCGTCTCTTTTCAAATATAGACCATTTGATGAACATACATTTGACATGTTGGAGAATAAGTATCTTTTCTTATGCGTTGCTGAGAAGTTGGATGATCCTACTGAATGTATGACATCCCTCAATATGCAAAACTTGTATGACTTAGAAAAAGATGGAATAAAGAGGCAGTGTGTTTTTCAAATAATGGAATTTATCAGGCCTTATACAAGCAAAGAGAACTTTGCGCAAGTACAGCTGTTGATTAGTCAGGTTCTAAATAGAAACGGAACCGTTAGACCAAATCATCTTTTGGATATTCAACCAGAAATAGATGAGCTAATCCCTGGTGTTAACACAGCTCCCATCATTAATTACTTGGTTAATATTCCTGAGAAGCTTGATGAACCTGGAATGAATGAACAAATAAAAACATTAATTCTTGGAGCTTATGAAGCAAGACAAAAAATGGGTATTTGTTCACTTTGTGAGGATGCCGATAATAAATACATGTGGGAAAACTATGCTGGCAAGAATAGTGGATATTGCGTCGAATATGATTTTAGCGATTTTAAGACACCAAACATATTGTTTCCTGTAATTTATCAAGACGAAAGAGAAACGAACATTGTGATGTCTATAGTGGCTAATTTCATAGGTCAGATGATATTCGGTATGTCGAGTCATCAAATAAAGCCAGACATTTCTCAATATTTAAGACTATTTATAACTAAATACAAGCAGTGGGAATATCAAAACGAATGGCGAATTTTAGGAGACGCAAACACTAGAACTCCAGCGCCAAAGATCAAAAGGATCATTTTAGGAGTTGACGCTTCAGTAGAAAATAAAGAAGCTATGCGCAAGTATTGTAATGAAAACAACATTCCTTTAGAGGAAATGAAGAAATAAATTTGATAGACTATAGAAAGCCGAAGCATGAATATAAACAGCAATATAATATTAGAGACCAAAAGCGTTTCCGAAATAAGCGGTCAGTTTTTTGTTCCTGCATATCAAAGAGATATAGATGGGGAAAAGAAGTAACCTGATTACTTGAAGGGGGATGCGGATATTTTCAGTTTAGAGTTTTCATATAATGATCTTTGAAATTTATACTACGTGCATTCAAATATATTTTTTGTGCTGTTATGTGCTGCTCTTTTTGTTAATATCAAAATATTTAGTTTTAAGAATAAATTATAATATTCCTATAGATTACAAATATTGATATTAAATCAATTTTATTTTGGAGAAAAAATGAGTAAATTAAAAGAAAAAAACAATCAAGAAAAAATGAATTGTATTGATAGCGAAAAAGAAAAGATTAATGATGAATTATTAGAAAAGGATAGAGATATTAAAACTTGAGCTCCAGAACAGGAGGCATTTGCTCGTGAAATGAAAGAATTCCTTCAATCTTTAGTCGATGATGGATTGAAAGATAGTGAAGATGATGATATGCCTGATAGTGATGAAAATATAGCCGGATAAACTAATATTTAATAAAAATTTCAATCATATACATAACTAAAAATAGGTTCAAATCTTATTATTTTTAAAGTTAACATTATATGCATATTTTAAACATAGAATAAATATTAATCAAATATACTTTTTTAATTATTTTTAAAAGGTTTTGCGTAGAATTTAGTACAAAATAATTCTTTTTTATTGCTCTTCAAGTTTATTTTATAAAACATTAAAGTGTTAATTCTAAATATTATTTATTAATAATTATTTTGCAATTATCTTTCATTATGGAATCTTCTTTTATAATACTACCAACTTCATCTACTATTATTTTTCCTGATCTAGGATTTTTAATAGATTCTATTTTGCCTTTTATTATTGCTATAACATCACTATATTCAAATGATAAATCTGTATTTACCATTTCACAGTTTATTAATTTAAGTTTTTCACAATAACATAAAGGTTGTGTTCCAATTATTTTACAATTAATAAATGTAAGATTTTTAGAAAACCATCCTAAATACTCTCCATTAATAGTAGAGTTTTTAACTATTATATTTTCACTATGCCAAAATGCATCTTTTGTGTTTAATATTGAATCTTCTATAGTTACATTTTTCATATATTGAAAAGAATATTTTCCAGTAAAATTAATATTTTTAATGTTTACATTATTGCTATCAAGAAATATATATTCAGAATTAATATTAGAATTAGATACTTTTATATTATTCGATTTCCATCCAAATTCACTAGAATTTATATGACAATTTTCTATTTCTATATTTTTACTTTCTCTTAAAGTTTTGATTCCTTCTATAACACAATTTATTATTTTTCCATTTAAGGTATACCATAATGGTGCTCTAGCATTTATATCAAAATTAGTATTATTTATTAAATAATTATGAACATGCCATAAAGGATATCTTAAAGAAAAATTAGAATTATCTACTCTTATATTTCTTGCTTCTTTTAAAGGAGATTCACCATCTTTTTCTCCTTTAAAAGTACAATTTAATACAATTGTATCTTTTAAATTATATAAGGATCTTTCTTCATCAAATACTTTATTTTCTATACGATTCATAATTCCTCCTACAGTATAAATATTTTGTATTATATTTATTAAAATAGCAATTACTTATATATAATTATAAATAATGCTTAAAAAGCATAATATAGTAATATAAAATAGATATGAGGTAATATTATGGAATTTAGAGTATTAGAGTATTTTTTAGCTATTGCAAGAGAAGGATCTTTTTCAAAAGCGGCAAAGCAACTTCATATAACTCAACCAACTTTATCTAGACAAATTAGTGATTTAGAAAAAGAAATTGGAAAAGTTTTATTTATTAGAGGTAAAAAGCAAGTTTCTTTAACTGAAGATGGTGTGTTCTTATTTAATAGAGCAAAAGAAATTGTATCTTTAAAAGATAAAACATTAATAGAATTTTCTAAAAATGATGATAATGTGTATGGTGATGTTTATATTGGAGGAGGAGAAAGTTTAGGAATGAGTTTAATTGCAAAAACAATTAAACTTACTCAAGATAAATATCCTAATATTAGATTTCATTTATTTAGTGGAAATGCAGAATCAGTAGTAGAAAAACTAGAAAGAGGATTAATTGATTTTGGTATATTAATAAATTCTTGTGTCACAGATAAATATGAACATATTAAGTTAGGTGTTTGTGATCAATTAGGTGTTTTAATGAGAAAAGATGATGTTTTAGCAAATAAAAATACAATTAGTATTAGCGATATAACTAATAAACCATTAATTGTATCTGCTCAAGAAAGTTTAGAAAATATAGCAAAAAATAATTATGAGTTTAATGAATTAACTAAAAAAGCTATATGTACTTATAATTTATTATATAATGCCTCTTTGTTAGTTAGAGAAAAAGTAGGATATTGTATATGTATTGATAATATTATTAATACTAAAGGTAGTGATTTAATCTTTAAACCATTAGAACCAAGAATAGATGTAAAATTAATTTTAGTTTATAAAAAATATAATATATTTTCTAAAGCAGCTTCTATATTTTTAGATTTATTAAAACAAGAAATTGAAAATAATAAAAATTAGTATATTTTAACTAAATATTTAGGTTTTGCATTGTTTTTTATTAAATAATTAGCTTATTTTTACATTAAATTTTTTATTATTGCTTGTGTTATATAACATTGTTATAATAAACGAGTTGTTTATATAATTATGTTAGATTGGTTTAATATTGTTTTAACATCATTATCAATGTCTGTTGATGCAATGACTGTATCAGCAGTTGATAGTATACAAGAAAAAAATATGAAGAAAACTAAATCAATTTTGATTGCTTTAGTTTTTGGATTATTTCAATTTATAATGCCTTTAATTGGATATTTTATAGGTTATTCTTTTAAAGATATATTAGAAGCATATATTCCTTGGATTGCTTTTTCTTTATTAACTTTATTATCTATAAAATCTTTAATAGATTGGATTAAAGATAGAAAAAAGAAAGACGATGGAGAAGAAGTTAATAAGAAAATATCTATATTAGAAATATTAGTACAAGGAATTAGTACTTCAATTGATGCTTTATGTATTGGTTTTGTATATTTAAACTTAAATATTAGCAATGCGATGATAGTATTTTCTATTATTGGAATAACTACTTTCTTATTATCTTTATTAACTTCTTTATTTGGTAATTTGTTAGCTAATAAATTAGAAAAGTGGTCTGGATTAATTGCTGCTATTGTATTTTTAGCAGTTGGATTAAAAATATTGATTGAAGGATTAATTGGTTGATAACTAATTAATCCTTTTTTAAGATATAATATTTATATATTTAATGAAAGGTTATTAATATATGAAAGAAAAGAAATTTATATTAGGATTAATGGGTTTAAACAAATTAAATCTAGAACAAGCAGAGAAATTTATTTTAGATGCTATAAATTTAGGAATAAATTATGTAGATTTAGCAGATATTTATGGAAATGGTGAGTGTGAAGAATTATTTGGCAAGGTTTTAAAAAGAAATCCTGATATTAGAAATAAATTAATAATACAAAGTAAATGTGGTATTAGAGAAGGATTTTATGATTTTAGTTATGATCATATTATTTCTTGTGTAAAACAATCTTTAAATAGATTAAATATAAAATATTTAGATGTTTTATTATTACATAGACCAGATATCTTATGTGATTTTGATGAACTTAAAAAAGCATTAACTTTTTTAAAAGAAAATAATTTAGTAAAAAGTTTTGGTGTATGTAATATGAATAAAGCATATATTAAATTATTAAAAGAAAAAACTGGATTTGATTTTATTGTTAATCAATTAGAGTTTTCTATTACAAGTACTCAACTAATAGATGATATTTTAAATATGAATACAAATGATGAACTTGCTAATGATAAGTCTGGAGATGCTTTAATATATTGCTATTTAAATAATATTTCTCTACAAGCTTGGTCACCATTAAAAGTATCTTTATCAGAAGGTAGCTTTATTAATAATCCAAAATATGCAGAATTAAATAATTATTTAGATGAACTTGCAAATAAATATGATGCAAGTAAAGTATGCATTGCCTTATCTTTTATATATAGACTACCTTTTAATATTACTCCTGTTGTTGGAGTATCTAGTATAAATCATTTAAAAGATGCTTTAAAATCTAAAGAAATTAATTTAAGTAAAGAAGAATGGTATAAATTATATTTAATTGCTGGACATAAATTACCATAATAAAAACTAAAAAAATATTTGCTAAAAGTACATATTTTAATCAAATAACGATAATTGTTCGTACTCTTTCTTATTTAAAGTAATTTTTAATATTTGAATTTATTATTAAAATGACTTGGTAATGATACATATAAAAGTTAATATTTTTTAAAAATTAGATTTTATTAATTAGCTATTTTCCTTTAATCCTCTTAACAAATTAAACTTTTTCCAAGTTCCTTTTTTCCATCTAATATAAAAACTAATTCCTCTAACACACTCATCTAAACAAGCTCCAATAAAGGATCCATATATTCCTAGATCAAATACAAGACAAAGTAGTGCAGAAACACCAACAGTTAATATCCAAGAAGTAAGAATAGAACTTGTTACTGGAAAAGTAATATCGCCAGCAGTTTCTAATCCTTTTACATATACTAAATTTGTTGCTCTTCCTTGTTCTAATACTACATTTATTAAAAGACAATAAACTGCAGTTATACCACAATAATAATAATCTACATTATTTACATTTATTAAAGGATCATCAACTGCAGAAGCCATTAAAGATGAAAATACTGGAAAAGAAATACTTAATACTATAATAGACATAATAAAAGATACAATTCTAGCCATCTTACCAGTATCTATTACAAGTTTTGATGCTTTTTCTTTATTATTTTCTCCTAATAAGTTTCCTTCTATTACTTGCATTGCTATTCCACTTCCATTAGCAAATAAATAAATAATAGAAGTAAAAGTCATAATATATGTTCTTAAGTTTTGATCTAATACATTACAAGATAAATTAACAATAATTACTAAAACAAATTGAGATAAATTATAAGATAGAGTTTCTCCAGCTGTTGGAAGTCCAATTTTAAGTTGCTTTTTTAAATATAACCATGGAAATGGTTTTAACTCTTTTAATGATATTTTTTCTTTAATACTTAATCTAAAAAATAAATATGAAGCAATATATGATATAAATCTTGAAATAAGTGTTGCAAAACCAACACCAATTACTTTTTCTTCTATATTTAAATTTGGTATTCCCCATAATACAATAGCTGAAATAATAATATTAACAATATTTGTTAGAAAAGAAATTATAGTTGGCTCTACCATCTTTTTATTAGCTCTTAAAAAGCTTGAATATGCTTGATTAAGTGAGAAAAAAATTAGTGATGGAGCAGATATATATAAATATAATTTAGCAAGTGGAATTATTTGAGCATCAACACCCATTAAATTAAAAATAAATAATGATATTATTAATAAAATAAAACATACAATTAAACTAATAATAAGATTTAAAAATAATGTTAAAGGATAAATTTTCTTAATTCCATCTAAATTATTATTACCTCTTAATTGACTTATTAAAATTAAAGAAGAAGTTGATAAAACACTAAAAGATACAATAAAAATATTAGTTACCTGATTCACTTGTCCTACAGCGTTAGTAGCTTGAGGAATTCCAGCAAACATAAATTGATTTATATATCCAATAGATACGCCTAAAATAAGCTCTATAAATACAGGTAGAGCTAATTTTATTGTTTCTAAATTTTCATAAAAAAGTCTAAAAATAGGTAATTTTTTCATACACAATATGATATTTTATAAATTATAAAATAATAGTCAAATAAAATACTAATTAAATATAAATAGTAATTAATTATGAAAAATTATTAAGTTGTTTTAAAATATTTTTATGATATATGTTGCGATTTTTATACCAATATTAGTGTTAGTACTAAGTTGTATTATTTTCTATTTTGTTTATCAAGTAATGTGCGAAAACTATGTATTATTACATAGTAAAGCTATAATTGAATTAAATAAAATAAATAAAAAATATACTTTTTTGCCATTGAAATA